>NZ_MJGC01000025.1 GCF_001746915.1 Desertifilum tharense IPPAS B-1220 | reverse complement strand
TCTGATTGCTGATGTACTTAACGGTCTGTCGATTCATCTTTCCAGGTGGAAGACTTTGCCTCCCTCCCCGGTTGATGCTTTTTATCACTCTAACTCCTCCTAATCGTAAAATACCTACACCTGTCAGGGGTAGCCGAGGGGGTGGCGCGAAACTCAGCGCGATCGCTAAACTGAATGCTATCGGCGGTGGAAGCGACAAAAGACCCCCCGATATCGAGTCTGGCGTTGGGCCCAAAAACAATCCCTTGAGGGTTAAGCAAGAATAAGTTGGCATTGCCGTTAGCTTGAATTAACCCATCAATCTGAGAAATCTGATTTCCCGTAACTCGGCTGACAATATTTTCGGTCTCTAGGCTGTTATTGAAAAATGCGGTGGTTCCCGTGGGAACGGAAAATTGGCTAAAGCTATGAAATAAGTTTCTCCCCACCTGAGTGCCACCCTCAATGCGAAGCGTATCGGCACTGGGGATACTGATGCTATTGCGAGGCAGAGTATTGTCAGGAATAATCTGAGCAAGACAACTCGACGGGTTCAGCCCCAGTAGGGCAACGCTACCGATCGTTTGCCATAGGTGATGAAGTTGACCCAAGGCTGACACCTCTGTGCTTCCGAGATTGCAGCGATCGCTGACTCTGATTATACTTGCTTTTCTTAGGGTCTTAATTCACCGTCAACCTTGAGTTGCAGGCTGCGATAGCAAGAGCGATCGCCCTCAAATTTGAGTATCAATCAATACTTTCATCAGAGAAAATGTTAGGTTCAAACACATCCTGAATCTCTGAGGGATGATGAACCTTGCCCGCCTGTTGCAGTAACTCATCCACCCGTTCGGGAGACTCATAAATCCAATCGAGTAACTCATACTCAGAAATGGGTCGCTCTTGATTTTTGCTAGCCTGATGAGCGTAATAACGCAGTTGTGCCATAATCCGAGGCTCGCTTTGCCTCAAATACATACTCAAACACGCCAAAGCTTGAGCCGAAATATTGCGTCCCAAAAAGTAAGCCAACGCAGTCAGCAGCTTGAGTTCGTATTCCGGCGGGAGATTGATTGCAATTTGCGGCTTGGGTTGACTCATGCCCCACTCCTGACTGGCACAATTGGTGTTTTTCAACCTAGCACGTTGCTAGCTCAACAGCACTATAATTTGGTGTACCGTGTAGGAAACTGCAATCTCGTTGCCCCGAACCTCCAATGGAATACTGGGAATTTTTAATCCAAAAAGAGGGCGATCGCGCTTGGCTGCCGTTAGAATCGCCGAGTGTAGAAATCCTAGAAGGTCGCTATCGCGTGGTTGCGCGTTCTAGCCGTCCCAACACCGATGTCGAAATTCGCCTAACCCATCAGTCTATTGAAGCCGGGGCGAAAAAGCGGCGAGTGCAAAAACGTCACCATCGTACCAACAAAGATGGTTTGATGGTGGTCTTTCCCTTTACCAGCCTGCAACCCGGTTTATGGGAACTCAGTTGCATCGGCGACTTAATGTCCGATTTACTGGGTAACACCTGGAAGTATTCCATTGAGCTAGAAGTCTTGCCCGTTGATTCTGATGCGGGGGCTGAAAGTGACTGGGAAGGTCAACCGCCCTCAACGGCTGAAGCGGCTAGCCCTGCTGCCTCAGAGTCCGAAACGATCTCGCCCCAACCCGTCACCCCTTCTCCTCCCCTCACCTTAATTTTGGATCGAGAAACCCATGTTGCTTACCAAGGTCAACCGATTATTCTCTCCGGGCGGGTAGAACTTGCACAAGCAGCAGGCGGCGCTCAGAATGATGCTGAAGTGCGAGCTTATCAATTACAAGTTTGCCTGCTTAACCCTCAGAATGCCGAATCAATCCAAGAAGTTTACGTTTCCTTACCCCTAGCTTCCCTACCGCTGACGTTCCAATATACCTTAGAATTGCCCTCCACCCCTTCCTTGCGGTTAATGTTGGGTGAGGTGAATCTTCGGGAAGTCTTAAGTTCAGATAACCAATCTCCCGTATTAGATACCCAGGGCTTTACGGTGGCGATGGGCGTCAATGAGTTAATTCAAACTCTCAGCCAACGCACGACACCCCCGGAAGAACCGAGTCGGGGCGATCCAGTGGATGCAGAACTTCCCACCCCCAAGCCGGTTGATTTATTTTTCTTCGATTTGGTCAATCAACCAAAGGACGATCGCGCGATCGTAGACTTACAACCTTCACCGAAGCAACCGCTACCGCCCCAATTGTATCAAGAGCGTTCCGATCCGTCGGAACGTACGCCTTCCAAGTCTCCGCAGTTACCCCTGTTTCTCAAACCCCAACCCGCCGAAGTCCCCGAACCTCCACCGGCTGAAGCGGAGGAGACAGAACCCGAAACCCCAGAAGCGGAAACGATCCCCTTTCCCTTGGAAATTCCAACTTCGGAACCTTCAGGGGCAGAATTGTTACAAAAAATGCCGCCAGAAGCGGAAGAGGCGTTTAAGGCACTGCGCTTGCAGGATCGATTTGTCGAACGGTTGAGCGCGATCGCCAGAGCCTATGTTGTGGCAGAATCCTCTGAGGAAGCACAAGGGGATGCAGAGGAGTTTGTTGAGGAAGACTTAACGGAGACGCTGGAGGCGCTTCCCGTCGCGGCAGAGGAGGAGCAAACCCTACCGACCGAAGAGTGGGTCGAGGACGAACCAGAGGTGATGCTTGCCCCACTGGGTGCAGACTCAGAAGCCGATGAGGTGGTGGTAGATGACGAACTGTTCGTTTCTCCAGGGGCCGCCCAGTTATTACCGTTGGAGGAAAAAGGGGAAGTCCGCCCGGAAGGGACTCAAGCCCTAAACGTCAATTTACCCGCACCGCTGCCCATTTCTCAGGTCAATCCTAGAGTGTTGCCAGAAGAGGAACCGATCCCCACGCCCGCGTTGCAGGTGCCCCTAGAGGATTTAGTGGCTGGAGAGGTTTTGCAAATTGGCGTGAAATTGCCTCAAGTGGAGTCTCGCCTGTTTGTGAAATTATGGCTGCAAGACCGACAAACGCGATCGCTCCTAGAAGGACCGCGCCTGTTAACCGATCTGACGCCCGATTTATTCGGTCACTTGGAAGCCCATACAGAGTTAGTGGTTCCCTTTGGCTGTATGGAAATTCAGATAGAAGCGATCGCCGTTGAAGTCACCACCCAACGGGAAAGTCACAAAGTGACGCTCAACCGGATGATTTTACCGCCCGATTTACCCGATTTCTCTTTAGATGAATTCGAGATGAGCTAGCCAACCCTCAAGCGTCGGTTTAGGCGATTGAGGGGAGGAGACTGGGGTCGCTTTGGGCAGAATCCGACCAAGTTTTCATAACTTCTGTAATATCCGCTGCACTTTTCGGTCGCGAAAACAGATACCCCTGACCGTCCTCGCAGTCTAAGGCTTTCAGCATAATCAACTGTTCGCGGTTTTCTACCCCTTCCGCGACCACATTTAAGCCCAGGCTGTGAGCGAGGTTGACAATCGATTTGACAATGTCCGCGTTTTTAGAATCGCTTTCCATGTGGTTGATGAAGGAGCGGTCGATTTTGAGCGTATCGATGGGCAGGCGATGCAAGTAACTTAAAGAGGAGTAGCCCGTACCAAAGTCATCAATACACAGTTGAATCTGCTGTTGTTTGAGTTCGGCGAGGAGTTCAGTGGCTTTGCTGGCGTTCTCCATCAAGATGCTTTCCGTAATTTCCAGCTTAATATTTTCTCCGCTGAGGTTGTGGGCGCGTAAAATGTCGGCAATCCGTTGGGGTAAGTCGGGAATGGTGAGCTGAATTCCCGATAAGTTGACGCTGATATTTAAAGCCCCCAATGTGGGAAATTCTTGCTTCCAAATGGAAAGCTGACGGCAGGCTTCTAACAAAACCCACTCCCCTAGGGGAATAATTAAACCCGTTTTTTCGGCAATGGGGATAAATTCTGCCGGAGATACCGCCCCGCGCGTGGGATGCGTCCAGCGCACTAGGGCTTCAAATCCGGTAACTCTGCCCGTTTTCAGGGAAATAATCGGTTGATAGTACAGGTGTAACTGCTGAAGGTTCGCTCTCGCCGCGCTTGGGGGATGGGAGGGCAGCGAATTTCCCCAGCGGGTTTGTTGCTTAATGGCTCGTTGCAGGTCGGTTTCAAGCTGCAAGCGCTGGATGGCTCGCTCTTGCATGTTGATATCAAAGACGGTGGTTTGCCCGCGCCCTTCGAGTTTGGCGTGGTGCATGGCGATATCCGCAGCGCGCAGAAGTTCTTCTGGCTGTTGATAGCCAACCTGACTCATCACGATCCCAATGCTTGTGGTCGAAAAGACGACAGCCCCATCTAAGTTGAAGGGCGCTTTGAGGGCTTGATGGATTTTTTGAGCAATATTACGGGCTTCTTCTAGGCTTTGGATGGGGGCGAGTAAGATGGCAAATTCATCAATACCAACGCGGGCGATAATATCGGTTGAGCGGCGGAAGTTTTTGAGCCATCGTCCCATTGCGACTAATAGGCGATCGGCCAGCAGATGACCGAGGCTATATTTAACAATTTGATAGCGGTCTACATCCAAGAATAAAACAGCAAAGGGTTCTTGGGAGGGACGATTCCCGTAGGGACTCTCCGATGGAGAGGCGGTGCGAATGCTTTGTGAATCGCTTACTTGGCGCAAATACTCTAAAAATAAAGCGCGATTGGGCAAACCTGTTAATTCGTCATAAAACGCTAAATAGCGCAGTTTTTCCAGGGCTTGGCGGCGTTCCGAACGCAGTTGAGCCTCGCGAATTTCTCGTTCAATCGCTGGAACTAAGCGAGCGAGGTTGCCCTTAATTAAATAATCGTGCGCTCCAGCTTTCATGGCAGCAACAGCCGTTTCTTCGCCAATACTGCCAGAAACAATGATAAATGGCAGATCGAGCTGTTTTGATTGAAGTAATTGGAGGGCCGCGATCGCGCTAAACTGGGGCATTGAGTAGTCAGCAATGACGATATCCCATTGCTGGGTTTCCAAAGCTGTCTGCATCGCCGGAGCCGTATCAACTCGCAGATGCAAAGTTTGGCACCCGTTACGTTCTAGCTCGCACAGGAGCAACTCAGCATCATCTTCTGAGTCTTCAACTAATAAGACTCGCAAGAGCTTACTCATTTAAGTACCTATCACGGGTGGGGCTTCATTAAACTCTAGCCAGTATGAAGCTAATTTTTGCATAGCTTTCTGGAATCGCTTAAAGTCTACAGGTTTACAAATATACCCATTACATCCAACACTATAGCTATTAATCAAGTCTTGTTGCTCTCTAGAAGTGGTCAAGATTACAACGGGAATCAGTTGAGTTCGAGGATTGGCCCGCAAGCGACGCAACACCTCTAAACCATCCATCTTTGGTAATTTTAAATCAAGCAACACCAAAGCAGGCATTTTTGTTAAATCTCGATCGGCAAAAGCGCCTGTCCCAAACAGGTAATCTAGGGCTTGTTCGCCATCGGGGACAATCACAACTTCGGGTGCAACTTTACTGCGCTCAAAGGCAAGTAAGGCTAGCTCTTGATCGTCAGAATTATCTTCTACTAGTAAGATGGTTTTGGTAGACATATTGGAGTGGGCACAGCAACAACAACAGAACAATTTCACCCCAACCCCGGTGGGCTTCCCTTCTGCAATACCTTGTTGGCCAGAGAATGCGAGTGCGAGTCTCGATTTAGGCTGTGCGAATGGTAAAGGGAAGAAGCCGCTATAGCTGTAGTTATGCACGATAGGACTGTACCCATTGCAGTAGAGGTTTCGATTTGCAGCACGCCGCGACTTGGCGTACTGACCCCAGTACAAGCGCACTTGACGACTCAACCCTTGGCTATATAAAGTGAGGCTTTATTTCCCTAGGTGGTGAGGTTTCTAGGGCTTTTTTCCCACCTAATCTCAGTTAATCAGCAACTTTTAATAGAAAACAGCCGTGAAAGTACGCGATTCTCAGTTCACGATTTTTTGATATTCGGGGGCCCCTTAACTGGCAATTGGGGGGCATTTCACGCACTGAACCCTATCCCCCCTGTGGGGATAGGCTAGAGGGTAAAGAAAAAAGTTGCCCCGCGATCGATCGCTGATTGCGCCCAAACGCTACCGCCATGACGGTGAATAATCCGCTGAACCGTCGCTAACCCAATCCCTGTACCGGGAAACTCTGCATCGGTGTGCAGCCGTTGAAAGGCTCCGAATAACTTACCGGCATAGGCCATATCAAATCCTGCTCCATTGTCGCGGACAAAGTAAGCGAGTTTATTCTCTTCGTGAAGAATTGCCCCGAATTCGATCTCAGCATTGATACAACGGGATGTGTATTTCCACGCATTTTGGAGAAGATTTTCTAAAACAATACAAAGTAAGCGAGCATCTCCTTGAGCTTTTAATGAGGGCGCGATCGCAATCCTTACAGAGCGTTCGGGATGGCGAGCCTGTAATTCTACGAGGATAGCGGTGGCGATCGCGCTTAAGTCCACTGTCCGATACTGCATTTCGCTGCGTGTTACCCGCGAAAGGGATAGCAAATCGTCAATTAATTCGCCCATACGCTGACTTCCGGCACGGATGCGCTGTAAATAATGCTGTCCGCGATCGTCAAGACGATCGCTATAGCGCTCGATTAACACTTGGCTAAATCCATCAATGCTGCGAAGCGGGGCGCGCAGATCGTGAGAAACCGAGTAAGAAAACGCCTCTAATTCGCGGTTGGCTGCCTCAAGCTGGGCGGTGCGTTCGATCACCCGCTGTTCGAGTTGCTCGTTGAGCAGTTGAATTTCCTGTTCGGCTTGCTTGCGATCGCTAATATCTTGGATCACCGTCACGAAATACTTGGGCGTTCCTGAAGGTTGCTGAACGATTGAAACCGTCACATCAACCCAAACCGGCGAACCATCTTTGCGGAGATAGCGCTTTTCTAGAGAATAGGTGGGTAAATTCCCCGCCAACATTTGCTGATTGCGATAGCAGCCATCTAAGAGATCGTCTGGATGCGTAATTTGCCGAAAAGACAGTTGCAGTAACTCCTCGCGTTCGTAATCGACAATTTCACAAAATTTCTGATTCACCAATAGCCACTTGCCATCGAGCGCCACCTGAGCCATCCCCACCGCCGCCTGGTTAAAAATCGCGCGAAATCGCTGTTCGCTTTCCCGTAAGGCATCGCTGGCTAACTTACGCTCTGTAATATCATTCAGCGTGCCAGAAATGCCCACAATCGTCTGGTAGCTATCTCGCGTTAAACGGGCGTAAATTTCCATCCAGCGATAGCTGCCACTGCGAGTTAGAACCCGCAGTTCCTGACGACAATAGGGTTGTTCTTGGGAGGAGAGACACCCGAAGAGATTGTCTAGGGGCGAGCGATCGCTAGGGTGAACGTAATCGCCGAAATTACGCCCAATGCTCTCAGAAATTAAAAAGCCGGTAATTTCAATCCAAGCGGGATTGAGAAACGTCCAGGTTCCAGTTTCATCAGTTTGAAAGATCACCTCCTTGACATTATTGACGACCGAACGGTACTTGCGCTCGTTTTGCCGCAATGCCGATTCAGTTTGCTGGCGCTCTAGCTCTGCGGAAGCCCGTGCTGCGAAAATACTCATGATTGACTGGGTTCGAGGTTCGTTGATGATGGGTTGATCGTCAAGCACGAATAAATGTCCGATCAGACTACCGGCAGTGCTAAAGAGGGGACAGCCAAAATAGCTATGAGCGTTGAGTTTCTTTAAGTCGGGATCGTTGGGAAACAGAGATTGTAACTCGCTGGGAAAACAATAATATTCTCGGTTTCGCACGACGAGTTCGCAGGGCGTATTTTTCAAGTCATAGGTGAAATTGGGCATCAGGCGATCGCCCGCCCAAAAAGCTGTCGTTGTCGCCAGATTGCGATCGTCGCCTTTAAACTCTGCAACCAGCGCGTAACGGACATTTAAAGCCGCCGCCAAATGGCGCACAAGGACGGGAAAAAATTCTTGTCCCGTCACTGAGGCGGTACCCGCAACCAAATTTTGCAACGCCTTTTCAGACTGTTTGCGATCGGTAATATCAATATCCGTCCCCACCATCCGCACGGCTTTCCCCGCTTCGTCGTAGACGACTTGCCCCTTAGACTCCAGCCAGTGAATGCTGCCATCAGGCCAAATAATCCGATATTGGGCGTGATATTCCTGTCCGGTTTCAATGGCTTGGCGCATGGCGGCGATCGCATAATCGCGATCTTCGGGGTGAATCAGTTCAAAAAAGGCTTTACCCGTGCCTGCAAATTCCCCTTTTTTCAAGCCAAATAGAATTTCTGTATGTTCGGTCCAAATATCGCGATTCCCGTAGGGATCGCTGCGCGAATCGTCGAGGAGATTCCAATCCCAAATTCCCGTACGCGTGGCACTCAGGGCCAATTTAAGGCGAGACTCGCTACTGAGAAGGGCCGCTTCTACGCCGATCCGTTCGTTGATTTCGCGTTGCAGCGAGTGGTTGATGGCCGCCAGTTCTGCGGTACGTTCGGCGACGCGGGCTTCGAGTTCGGTATGGGCAAGTCTGAGGACTGTTTCGGCCTGTTGGCGTTCGGTGACATCAATCCCAACGGTGACAATTGCATTGCCTTGATGATATTTTTGAGCGGCGATCAAGTGGTAGCGAGGGGTGCCTTGAATGCAGGTGGCAATCACTTGAGAGGCGGCGGTTTCTGGACTGCCTAGAAATTCATGGACAAATTGGGCAAATTCTGGGCCGCAATCAAAGAAGCTGACCTCTTGAGCAATAAAGTCGTTGGGGTTCAGGTCGCAACTTTGAGCTAAATGTTGATTGACGCCCATGTAGCGCCCTTGAGCGTCAATCCAGGCGACAAAACCCGGAACGGCATCAATGGCGGTTTGCAGTTGCTCTTTTGCCTGTTCGAGAGCAGCAAGGGTTTGTTTATATTCAGTGATATCTCGACCTTCGGGGATCAACAAAATCACCTTTCCCGTATCGTTGGTGACGGGCTTAATGGAAAAGTCAATAGTCGCAACTGAATCATCGGCGGCGAGAATATCGATTTCATAGCGGATCAGTTCGCCCTTAGCCGCAGAGGCGATCGCCTCTTGCAAGCGCACCTGAGTTTCGGGAGAAATCGTCCACCACCGAACCTCCCAAAATGGTTGTCCGATAATATCGGCTTGCAATCGGGCAAATTCTAAGGCCGTTTGGTTGACTTCGAGTAAGATGCCATCGGGTCTGAGCAAGCCTGTAAATTGAAAGGTTTGGTCAAATACGGCGCGAAATCGGCGTTCGTGCCATTTTGAAAGTTCTTGTTCGAGGCGCAGGCGTTCGGTGACATCTTTGGCCATTGCCACAATTAAACGGCGGCCGTCCGCGAGGGGGGTGAGGGGAGCAAAGCTAAAGTCCCAGATCCGTAACTCTCCGGCTCGCGTGGTAATGGTAAATTCGCCTTCTTCTCGCCAACTGTCGAGGGTGAGGTGGAGTTGTTCGAGGTGCGATCGCACGATCTCGTGGAGTTCGCCAAAGCCCAGTTGCGTCCATTGGGCGATCGTTTGCAGTTCCAAACTCTCGTAACCCGTTAGATCGAGCCAAACTTGGTTAACCAGACAAATCTCCCCATCTTCGGCATAAATCATCATGGGGGTAGGAGCCTTTTCAAAACAAGTTAGAAATCGATCTTCGCTTTCCTGTAAGGCTTGCGAGAGGCGATGAATTTCGTCTTTATCGTTTTTTAAAGGGTTTGCGCTCGTGCAATTCAGGGAGGTTAAATGACTTTGCGCCCAAAAATGGCAGGTTTGGATATAGCTTAAAAGCGCAATCAGAAAACGGTAGGTTCTTGGGGTTAAACGATTTTGCAAGCGTTGCTTTGCCGAAAGTTCGGTTTGCAATCCCCACAAAATTGCATCCGCTAATATACTTTTTTCGGCTTGGGGAGAGAGTTCTGACCAATTTTCCCAATCAATGGCTGATTCTGAAGCCGAGGCGTCAGTCTGGCGGTGCCACTGGAGCAGTTGAGCCAGGGGAGTTGCCAGCAATTCTTGCACGGGTTGAGAGTTGAAATCCCAGGTAAAGGGTAAACTTTGCAACAGCGTTTCCGCCTCGTGGCGAGAGAGGCGATCGATCAGATAGGCAAATAGAAGATTTTTAAAGCGATCGGGTAAAGGATTATCAAGATAATAAACCTGGGTTTGTTGCCATAGGTTTTCTAACAGTTCAGGATCTGGGGACACGGCCGCGAACAAGGGAGGAACGCAGCCTAGTCGCGATTGAATGTGTGCTGGCATCGGGATGCTATTCAGCATGAATCAGCAGTAAGGTTAGGCTTTATCTTCTAAGTTAGGCGGACTTGCCGGTATGGGGCAACCGAGGAATTCACAGGTCGGCTTGGGGGACAGAGATTTAGTATCAAATTTATCTATTCTGGAGTGGGTAGAGCCAGGGGAGCCAATATGCTAGCTTCAGAAGCAAGTTCCGCTTTGCACAGAACATGAGCCTTCTATCCTTATGCTTTTAGCTGGACAAGTTTTACGCGATCGCTATCAGATTCAACGGCAACTCGGACAAAATGCGGGTCGCCACACCCTCCTCGCCCAAGACTTACAGACCCAAGAACCCGTTGTCCTGAAGTTGCTAAGTTTTAATAGTAGCTTTCGTTGGGAAGACCTCAAATTATTTGAACGAGAAGCCAAAACCCTACAATCTTTATCCCATCCAGCAATTCCTCGCTACCTTGACTACTTTGAATTCGACCAACCTAACGATCGCGGTTTTGTCCTGGTGCAAACCTACTTGGATGCCCCTTCCTTGCAGCAATGGATCGAGCAGGGACGCAGCTTTAGCGAAGCAGAAGTCCAGAACATTGCCCAAGCCTTATTAAAGGTTCTCAGCGACTTACACGCCAACTGTCCCCCTGTGATTCATCGCGACATTAAACCGAGCAATATTTTACTGAAGGGCGATCGCACCGGCCATCAGGTGGGAGAACTCTATCTCGTAGACTTTGGTTCTGTGCAAACCGCCGTCCGCGAAATGGGGACGATGACCGTTGTGGGAACTTATGGTTATATGCCACCCGAACAATTTAGCGGACGGGCATTCCCGGCTTCCGATCTCTATAGCTTGGGTGCAACCTTAATCTACCTAGTCACAGGTACCCATCCCGCCGACTTATTGCAAGAAGACTTGCACCTCAAATTCCAACCCCTCACGCCTCTAACCCCCAAGTTTGCCCGCTGGTTAGAAACCCTGACCCATCCCGTCCGCAAACAGCGATTTAGCGATGCTCAGGCAGCCCTACAAGCCCTAGAAAACCCTGATTTTGGCGATCGCGATCAAATCGTTCATCGACCCGAACGCAGCAAAATTACCCTACATAGAACAGCCGATTGCCTAGAGATCCACATCCCAGCGCCCAAATCTAGTGGGATAAGTCAGGGCTGCTCGTTGATTATCCTAGGATTGGTAGGTGCGATCGCCCTAAGCTGGCTACCTGTGGTTCTAACAAGCGGTAATTTATCGAGCCTCTTGATTAGCTTATTTTTCGTATACGTTGTGGGTAGTGGATATTGGCTATACTTCTACAGTAGCCGCGCCGACATTCACATCGAGATCGGCCCCCAACAGTTCAAAGTCACTCAGAGGGCCTTTGGCATCCAGAAACTGATTTTTCGCGCTAACCGCGAGAACCTCTACAAAATTACCTTGACCAAGCGCTTCTATCGCCGAGATCCCGAAGCCGGGATCGTTGAAGTTCCCCCAGAACTCAAAATTTGGTCAACCCTCCATCCCCAGGCGCACTCTACAAAGCATCTGGCGATCGTTAATCCACCCAGTTCGCAAGGCATGAGCTATCGGATCGGCGGTTCGTTAGGAGGCAGCGATCCAGAAAGTCAATTTTTCGGTGGCTTAACCTCCGAAGAACTCGAATGGCTTGCCCAAGAACTCAGCAACGAATTAAGTTTACCCATTGTGCGGCAATAAACTAAAAATGTTGCTAACCGATCTCGACAAATGGCCCCCGTGCTGTTATCTCTCGCAGGAAGGAATTCGCATTTCGGAGACTTCTTGCCTCTGACCCTTATCAGCGGTACCGGACAGTCCTAAACTAAATTTGTGAGTCCACTGGCAGTTTAGAGGAATAGCAGCGTGAAACGAGTATTAGGGATCATCCTTGGCGGGGGGGCAGGAACTCGATTGTACCCCTTGACCAAACTCCGCGCTAAACCCGCAGTTCCTTTAGCGGGTAAGTATCGTCTGATTGATATCCCCATCAGTAATTGCGTCAATTCTGATATCAATAAAATTTACGTCTTAACCCAATTCAATTCGGCTTCTCTGAATCGCCATATCACCCGCGCCTACAACTTTTCCGGCTTAACAGAAGGTTTTGTAGAAGTTCTAGCCGCTCAACAAACTCCTAGCGACTCGACAAGCTGGTTCCAGGGAACGGCAGATGCGGTGCGGAAGTATCTGTGGCTGTTTGAAGAATGGAGCATCGACCAATATCTGATTTTATCCGGCGATCACCTGTATCGCATGGATTACCGCGATTTTGTGAAGCGTCACCGCGAAACCGGGGCAGATATTACTTTGTCGGTGGTACCCATTGATGAAAAACGCGCTTCTGACTTTGGTTTGATGAAAATTGACCAAACCGGCCGCGTCATTGATTTTAGCGAAAAACCCAAAGGGGATGCCCTGAAGCAGATGGCGGTGGATACTACCATCTTGGGGTTATCGCCCGAACAGGCGCAAGCCACGCCTTATATTGCTTCGATGGGGATTTATGTCTTTAACAAAGACGTAATGCATAGACTGCTGCATGAAAATCCGCAGCGCACGGACTTTGGTAAAGAGATTATTCCAGCTTGTGCCAAAGATTTGAACGTGCAGGCGTATTTATTTAATGGCTACTGGGAAGATATTGGAACGATTGAAGCGTTTTATGACGCGAATTTAGCCCTGACGCGCCAACCCCATCCGCCCTTTAGCTTCTACGATGAGAAAGCGCCGATTTATACCCGGACTCGGTTTTTACCGCCGTCTAAGCTTCTCGATAGTCACGTCACAGAATCGATTATTGCTGAAGGGTGCATTATCAAAGAGTGCCGCATCGATCATTCTGTCGTGGGCGTGCGATCGCGCATTGAAGCAAACTGTATTATTGAAGATGCTCTGCTCATGGGTTCTGACTTCTACGAACCCTTCGCCGAACGTCAATCTGGCTTGCAACGCGGGGGCATTCCTTTAGGGATTGGTTCAGATACCACCATTCGCCGCGCTATTGTGGATAAAAATGCTCGCATTGGTCGTCACGTCCAAATTATCAACAAAGACCGCGTTGAGGAAGCCGAACGCGAAGATCAAGGGTTCTACATCCGCAATGGCATTGTCGTCGTCATGAAAAATGCGACGATTCCGGATCACACGACCATTTAATGGAGCAAAATTACGGCGATAGACTAAATACCAGGTCGTATTGATGTCCTGTTTGAGTTGTTTGAGTAAGGAGGCAACCTGGGCAAGTGGAACAATCTGAATCCAGCGCGCGGATGCCTTCTAATCTCATTTTACTGATTGGTCTTCCCGGTAGCGGTAAGTCTACTTTTGCTCGCCAGTTGATAGCCAACTGTCCAAGCTATCAACTGGTTTCTACTGACGAGATTCGCGCCCAACTCTTTGGCGATGAGGGCTTTCAGGGTTCCTGGATGCAAGTTTGGCGGCAAGTTGAACGGGAATTTCACCAAGCCGTGCAACAACAAGCTCCAACCGTGTATGATGCCACCAATGCTAAACGTAGCTATCGTCAAGAGGCGATCGCTCTAGCGCGTCAATCTGGATTTACTTTAATTACCGGAATTTGGCTAGATATTCCCTTAGCTGTGTGCTTAGAACGCAACCGAGAACGCTCTCGGCAAGTTCCTGAAGAGATTGTCCTACAAATGCACCGTCAACTGAGCGATGCCCCTCCCTCCCTGGCTGAAGGGCTTGATGAATTGGTTCGCCTGACTCAAAATAATTCGGGGTAAGTTCGGAAATTGCGATCGCCTCAAGGCGTTAGAACCGAACTTCCAGATTAGACTTCCTTTGATAGGCTAAATCTGAATCTATAAATATTCCTACACTAAGTTTTTAGACTCAAGGAGATAACCGCATGGCTGCAACTGATTTCAAGGATTACTATGACATCTTAGGAGTCAGTAAGTCGGCAAGTAGCGATGAGCTGAAAAAAGCCTTCCGCAAACTCGCCCGCAAATATCACCCGGATATGAATCCCGGTAACAAACAAGCCGAAGCCCGCTTCAAAGAAGTCAACGAAGCCTATGAAGTGCTTTCAGACCCCGACAAGCGCCGCAAATACGATCAATTTGGTCAGTATTGGAAGCACGCGGGTAACGGGACCGCCGGAGGTTGGCCGGGGGGTGGCGCAGGCCCAGGAGTAGACTTTGGGGGCTTTGACTTTAGCCAATACGGTAGCTTTGATGAGTTTATTAACGAACTCTTAGGTCGCATGGGTGGGGGTGGGGGCGTTGGCGGCCCTAGTGCTTCTCGACGCACCTATTACCGTTCTCCAGGAAGCGGCCCGACAGGCTTTGGTTACGATGATTTTGGCGGTGCAACCTCCGCTAATCTAGACCGAGAAGCCAACCTTTCCCTCACTTTCTCTGAAGCCTTTCACGGCGTCGAAAAAAGCTTCAGCTTAGGGACAGAGAACCTCACCGTTCGCATTCCCGCCGGTGCCAAATCTGGCAGTCGGATTCGAGTTCGCGGTAAAGGCAACTCAATGGGTCCGCAACGGGGCGACTTATATCTCAAAGTTGACTTGCAACCCCATTCTTTCTTCCAATTTGAAGGCGATAACCTCGTCTGTGAAGTGCCTGTTGCGCCCGATGAAGCCGTTCTGGGGGCGAGCATTGAAGTCCCTACTCCTGAAGGCAATGTGACGGTGAACGTGCCTGCGGGCATTCGTTCCGGTCAATCCTTGCGCCTGCGCGGTAAAGGCTGGCCCAACCCCAAAGGCGGACGCGGCGACCAATTGGTCAAAGTCAATATTGTCACCCCCAAAGAGTTAAGCACGGTAGAGCGAGAATATTACGAGAAAATCCGCTCTAGCCGCACCCATAACCCCCGCAGCAATTTGTCTCAGATTCGACTGTAAGGGAACAGAGTGCTGAGTGTAAAGTGCTGAGTGCTGAGTGGGTTCAAGAGTGCTGAGTGCTGAGTTGATAATTATCAAGTTTTCCTATTTCTTGTTCCCCAACTCCTAACTCCTAATTCCCAACTCCCTCTCTTCCCCCAACCCCCAACTCCTAATTCCCAACTCCCTCTCTTCCCTCACCTCCCCACCCTCTTCTCACTCAGCACTCAGCACTTTCTACTCAGCACTAAGAAAGCAGCACTGAGAAAGCAGCGTTTCTACGTTGGCGTTGTGGTCGAGGAAGGAGAAGAGATGCTTGTAGCGCAAAATACCCGATTTGTCAATAACAAATTGGGCGGGTAGGGGTGCGCCTAATGCTTGGCCGACTTGGTAGGCTTGGAAGACGCGACAGGTGGGGTCGCTGAGGAGGGGCATTTTTAGGTTAAGGTCTTTGACGACGGTTTTGCTTTGCTGCAAGTCCGTGCTGGTAATCATTAACAGTTCTATGCCGCGTTCGGTAAACTGTTCGTAGTTCTCGTTGAGGGCTTTGATGTGGGGAAAGCAAAAGGGACAATACTGCTTTTCGGTGAAGATGCGGGTAAAGGCGAGAATGACGGGTTGTTTGTCTTTATAGTCGGTTAGTTTAACGGTGCGATCGCCATTGGTGACATCGGTTAAGGCAAAACCGGGAGTTGGTTGTCCGAGGCTGAGGGGACTGGTGGCGGGAACGGGAAAGAAGTTTTTGAAGAAGCGTTGGTTGAGTAAGCCGCGAAAATCGGTAGAAGTTAGCATTTTGATTATTTTCCCAGTCAAAATATTGACCCCAACACGACAAATGACTGAAGGCAATCTGTTGTGTTGGGGTCAATTTTAAACGATCTCGATCTACGTCAGTCTGATTTATACAGAAGCGAAGTACACTTTAGACTTGACGGGATCGGGACTCATAGTTTTGTCGCCCGGTTGCCAACCTGCGGGACAAACTTCATCGGGGTGTGCTTGCACGTATTGGATGGCTTGCAGGGTTCGCAGGGTTTCGTCTACGTTCCGACCAAAGGCGAGGTTGTTGATGGTGGCGTGTTGGATAACGCCGTCTTTGTCGATGATGAATAGACCTCTAAGGGCTACGCCAGATTCGGGATCGAGGACGTTGTAAGCGGCGCTGATTTCTTTTTTGATATCAGAAACTAGGGGGTAGTTGAGGTCGCCAACGCCACCGGATTTCCGATCGGTTTGAATCCAAGCGAGGTGAGAAAATTCACTATCGACGGAGACACCCAGAACTTCTGTACCCACGGCTTTGAATTCGTCAAAGCGATCGCTAAATGCGGTAATCTCGGTGGGGCAAACGAAGGTAAAGTCTAGGGGATAGAAGAAGAGAACAACATACTTGCCACGATAGTCAGACAGCTTAATCGTTTTGAATTCTTGATCGACAACGGCTGTAGCTGTGAAGTCGGGCGCAGTTTGTCCAACACGCAAGCATCCTTGAGATTCGTAGCTTAAAGTCATGAGTCGTATCTCCTTTACATATTGTTACAACTATATCATAGTCATAACGATTATGACTATATCACAATTCGCACTCTCGATGGGATGTCTCAACGCATGGATACACTAGACACGCGGGAATGGTTGCTGACTAATGGTTTGGGAGGGTTTGCGAGTGGGACAATTGGCGATGCGCGATCGCGAACCTACCACGGTTGGTTAATGGCGGCGCTGAACCCTCCGGGCGATCGCACATTGCTGCTTTCTCATTTAGAGGCGAGTTTGGAAATTGGCGGCCAGGTGTGGGCGTTAGGCACGAATTTCTGGCAGGGGGGAGAGGTTTCGCCGTTGGGCTATCGCCTCTTACAGGATTTCCAGGCGCATCCCTATCCCTGTTGGCAATGGGGGGAGGGGAATTGGCAGTTAAAGCGCGGTTTATGGATGCCGCATGGCTGGGGGAAGGGGGCGCAAAATCAAATTTTGGTTCGCTATACCTACCAGGGAACGGAGGCGGCGGTATTGCGCTTGCGGCTGCTGATTGGCGATCGCAATTTCCACCATCAGCAATCGGGCGATGCTGAGACGATTTTTACCCAAGTTCCCCACCCGCAACACCTCGACTTGCAAGCGATGCACAAGGATCGGCCGGGAACCCCTTGGCAGTTGGCTTGGAGTGCTGGGGAATATAGCGTTGATGAGTTTTGGTATTGGAACTATTATTATCCAGAGGAGCGACGGCGCGGTTTAGGCGATCGCGAAGACCTCTACAGTCCCGGCTATTTAACAGTGCGCTTGCAACCGGGAGAAAGTGTCACGCTGCTAGCACAAGTCGGCAATAATATCAAGCTTTTAGACTTTGATGCCGCCGTTGCTGCCGAACACCAACGTTTGGAGAAGCTATTTGCCGGAATTCAACCCCAAATTAAGATATCAGAGTCCCTTTGGGCGCAACTGTTACGGGCAAGCGATGCGTTTATTGCCTATCGCGCTTCCATTGATGGGCCAACCGTTATCGCCGGGTATCCGTGGTTTAATGATTGGGGACGCGATACCCTAATTGCCTTACCTGGTTTAGCCTTAGCGACGCAACGTTACGAATTGGCGCGAGGCTTGTTAGACACTTTTGGGCGCTATTGCAAACAGGGGTTAATTCCCAACACCTTCCCCGATAGCGATAGCGAACCCCTTTATAACAGTATCGATGCCGCCCTATGGTGGATTGAAACCCTAGGGCTATATTTAGAAGCCACCCAAGACTGGGACTTCCTCGAACAACACTATCCCACCGCCCGCCAAATTTATAAAGGGTTTACCGCCGGAACCTTATTTCATATCTGCCGAGATGCCGCCGATGGGTTAATAACCTGGCAGGGGAGTGGAATAGCAATCACCTGGATGGATGCGGTACTCGATGGCGAACCGATTACGCCGCGTCAGGGGAAGCCCGTAGAAATTAATGCTCTGTGGTATTCTGCATTATGCTGGCTTTCCGCTTGGGCGCAGCGGTTAGGGGATACCAACCGGGCGGCGCGATACCAGCAACACGCGCATACAGTAGAGCGTTCTCTGTCTAAATTTTGGAATCGTTCCCAAGGTTATTTTTACGATACCATTGCCCCAGACGACCGTCCCGATCCGCGCATTCGTCCCAATGCAATTATCGCCCTATCGTTGCAGCATTGCGGCTTTCCCGAACAACAGGCGCGTTCGGTGTTGCAAGTTGCCAAACAACGGCTGTTAACGCCCTATGGCTTGCGAAGTCTCGATCCGCAAGATCCAGCCTATCAGGGAACTTATATCGGCGATCGCCATTATCGCGATCGCGCCTATCATCAAGGTACCGTCTGGAGTTGGTTAATCGGCCCCTTTGTCCGCAGTTGGCGGCGATTTTACCCCAACGAACCACTTCCGGTAGATTTGCAACCGTTTCTAGACCATTTTCAATCCCAAGCCTGTTTAGGTTCAGTTTCCGAAATCTTTGACGGCGATAGTCCCCACTCTCCCCAAGGCGCAGTGGCTCAAGCTTGGTCTGTAGCGGAGTTAATTCGTATACTTGTTTAAAGTTGAGTTGATGCTGGTGTTGTCTCAATTAGTTGAGCAGGGAGGAGAAAATGTCAGCAGTGGAATTTACAGCCAGGGTACGAGATGGACAGATAGAAGTTCCTGAAGAATATCAGGAGATGTTAGCAGGTGTTGAAAGGGTGAAGATTACGGTGACTTCACAAAAAAGAACTGCTGCTGTAGGAAGTATCGCCCGATTAATCAATAATCCAATTAAACTCAAGACCTTTGTTTCCCTAAGTAGAGAAGAGGCACATGAGCGGGGTTAGTGGCGGATATTTTCTCGATACGAATATCTGGCTTTATGCGTTTTTGGAGACAGAAGCAGGAACAAGCAAACAGCAAATTGCGCGTTCTTTGATTGATAGAGAAGGGGTTGCTGTTAGCACTCAAGTGATTAATGAAGTTTGTGTCAATTTAATTAAGAAAGGATTGTTAGACGAGGCAGAAATTCAGCAGCTTGTTCAGGATTTTTATGAAGGGTGTCAGGTGATTGAGTTGAGTCGCCAGATTTTGATGAATGCGTCTGAACTTCGCCAACGTTACAATTTCTCGTTCTGGGATAGCTTAATTATTGCTTGTGCGTTAGAAGCTGGCATTGACACGCTTGACTCGGAAGATATGCAGAATGGGCTGATTGTATCCGAATGCCTGAGAATTGTTAATCCTTTTGTTGAAGGTGAGTCAATTATTGAGACGGAGTTCTAGACATTTTTTGACCAGTTCTTGAGGATCTTTGTTGGTATTAAGGGCGATCGCCATTATCGCGATCGCGCCCATCATCAAGGTACCGTCTGGAGTGGGTTAATTGGCCCAATCGAGAAAACCCTGCTTCCAAATTAAGGAGAGTTACCGATGGGTTGCAACAGATGCGATCGCCTTAGCCTCTGTATTCGCTTTTGATCGAGTTTGTGACTAAGGCTAAAGTGTAACCATTCCATCCATTCCCTATCTCGATCTTGATGTGCTAGCTTCGCTTCATACACTCATATAAAATCACCCTGATTAAACGTTGAAGTAAGAGTCAGACTTGGAGGGTTGACACAGTTACTTGATGAATTAGACTCTAGGGGATAAGGATAAACCTAATGCCGCGCATCTTTGACAATATAGAACAATTCCTGCTGCCAACCTTACGGAACACGCTGCAAATTTCACAGCAGGCTGACTTCTGTGTTGGCTACTTTAATCTTAGAGGCTGGCGCGAAATTGACGATTTAATCGAGCAATTTGCTGGCGGAGAAAGAGCTTGCTGTCGTCTGTTAGTGGGAATGCAACGGTTGCCAAAAGATGAAGTTCATTCCTCTTTTGCACTCGGTAACGAAGAGACCGGAATTGATAATAGTGGAGTGATTCGTTACAAGAAACAAATTGCTCAAGAGTTTTGCGAACAACTGACTTGGGGCGCACCAACCAATAAAGATGAGGCGGGTTTGCGTCGGCTGAGTCAGCAGATCAAAACTCAAAAAGTGATGGTCAAACTCTTTCTAAAACATCCGCTTCATGCCAAACTTTACCTTGTTCATCGGTCTGACATCAATAACCCCACGATCGGTTTTTTGGGAAGTAGCAATCTTACATTGTCAGGGTTGCGACACCAGGGAGAGTTGAATGTTGATGTTTTAGATCATGATGCTTGTCAAAAGCTCCAGAAATGGTTTGATGACCGCTGGCGCGATCGCTGGTGTATCGATATTTCCCAAGAACTTGTTGAGATCATTGATAACAGTTGGGCCAGAGAAAAGCCGATTCCCCCTTACTATATTTATCTAAAAATTGCCTACCACCTCTCTCAGGAAGCAAGAGCAGGACTCTCCCAATATCCAATTCCCCGCGATGTTAAGGGTCAGTTGTTTAAATTCCAAGAAGCCGCTGTTCAGATTGCTGCGCGTCACGTCAACCGCAGGGGGGGTGTATTGGTGGGGGATGTTGTGGGTTTAGGCAAAACGTTAATTGCAACAACCTTAGCCAAGATTTTAGAAGAAGATTTTTTCCTAGAAACCCTGATTATTTGCCCTAAAAACCTCGTGTCTATGTGGGAAGACTACGTTTACCGCTATGGACTGCGGGCAAAAGTTCTCTCTATTAGCCGAGTGCAGAGCGAATTACCCAATGAACGCCGTTATCGCGTGGTTCTGATTGACGAAAGCCACAATTTACGGAATCGTGAGGGCAAGCGCTATCGGGCAATTCAGGAGTATATCGCGCTCAATGAGAGCCGCTGCATTCTGCTGACTGCCACTCCCTATAACAAAACCTACCTCGACTTATCCAATCAATTGCGCTTATTTGTACCAGAGGACAAGGATTTAGGGATACGGCCGGAAAAACTGCTGAGTGAGTTAGGGGGAGAACTTGAGTTCAGCCGCAAACACCAAGCGCCAGTACGTTCCCTTGCTGCATTTGAAAAGAGCGAATATCCTGACGATTGGCGAGAACTCATGCGGCTGTACATGGTGCGCCGAACTCGCAGTTTCATTCAGGATAACTATGCTAAGAGCGATCCCCCCAACCCCCTTAATAAGGGGGAGCAAGTCGAAAGACGCAAATATCTGGAATTTCCTAACGGTACGCGGTCTTACTTTCCCCGTCGCCAACCCCAAACCGTCAAGTTTGGCATGGGTGAGGATGATGATTCCTATGCTGCCCTTTACTCAGAGGATGTGGTTAAAATCCTCAATTCTTTGAACTTGCCGAGATACGGCTTAGGCAACTACGCGGTGTCTGTGAAGTCGGCTCAAAGCAAATCGCTCACTACTGCTGAGTCAGTGCAGCTTAAAGGATTATCTCGTGCTGGGAAGCGGCTAATGGGGTTTTGTCGCACGAACCTATTTAAACGCCTAGAAAGTGGCGGGCCGGCCTTCATTCAGTCGCTCGATCGCCATATTTTACGGAATTATATCTTTCTGCACGCGATCGCGCAGGACTTACCGTTACCCATTGGCGCTCAAGAAGCAGCACTCCTAGATACTCGAAATAACGATGAGGACTTAGATTCTTTAGCCGGAACATTGCTCGACCCAGAAACAGAAGAGGACGAGGAACTAGCGCCAGAGCAGGTTTTGTCCCGAACTGAAGCGGAGTATCGCCAACGCGCCGCCGCCGTTTACCAAGAGTATGCTACTCGTTACCAGCGTCGATTCAAATGGCTCCGACCGAAGTTATTTAAGCCATCTCTGAAACAGGATTTACACTCAGACGCTCAAGCTTTAATGAGTCTGCTGGATGAATGTGGGGGTTGGGATGCGACGACTGACCAAAAGTTGGCAGCCTTAATCGAACTCCTGTGCGATGTTCATCCTCAAAAGAAGGTGCTGATTTTCACGCAGTTTGCCGATACCGTGCATTATCTGACCGCAGAACTCAAGCACCGGGGTATTGACCGAGTTGAAGGAGTAACGGGGAATTCGGCTGACCCGGCGGGAGTGGCTTGGCGCTTCAGTCCCGTCAGTAACGATAAATCTATCTCTGCGGCTGATGAATTACGAATCTTAATTGCTACCGATGTTCTGAGTGAAGGACTCAACCTGCAAGACTGCGCCATTATCGTTAACTATGACTTACCTTGGGCAATTATTCGCCTGATTCAACGGGCAGGCCGGGTAGACCGGATTGGTCAAATGGCTGAAAAGATTCTCTGCTACTCCTTTTTACCCGTAGATGGAGTTGAGCGAATTATTAACTTGCGGGGTCGGTTGCGTCAGCGGCTTCAGGAAAATGCGGAAGTGGTGGGTACGGATGAAGCCTTTTTTGAGGATGATGCTAATGAGCAGACGATGCTGGATCTTTATCACGAAAAATCGGGGATTCTAGATGGAGATGAAGATAGCGAAGTTGACTTAACCTCGGAGGCGTATCAAATTTGGAAGAATGCCACCGATAATAACCCGACTCTGAAAAAGACGATTGAAAATTTGCAAAATGTGGCATATTCCACTCGCACTCATATTCCCACCACGACTCAGCCGGAAGGGGTATTGCTGTATATGAAAACCGCAGAAGGCAATGATGCGTTAGCTTGGATCAATCGGGAAGGTGAAAGTGTTACTCAGTCTCAGTTTGAGATTTTGCGGATGGCGCGGTGCGAACCGGAAACCAAGGCTATTCCTCGCGATTCTCAACATCACGATTTAGTCGAACAGGGAGCAAAGTTAATTGCTGAGGAAGAGAAAAGTGCAGGGGGTCAATTAGGCCGTCCTTCGGGTGCGAGGTTTCGGACTTACGAACGGCTCAAGCGCTATGCCAAGGAAATGCCGTTGTTAGTCACTTCTGACTTACTCAAGGCAATTGACCAAATTTACCGCTATCCATTGCGACAGTCAGCGGTTGACCGATTGAATCGTTCTCTCAAGAGTGGGATTGATGACCAACAGTTAGCAGAATTGGTGGTTGCTCTTTATTTAGATGACCGTCTGGGTTTGGTGCATGAGGAGGGTCAAATGCAAGAGCCGCAAATTATTTGTTCGTTAGGATTGTTTCAATCACAAAATTAGGCAACTGCCATGACTTCAACGACAGAACCCATTACCCAAATCACCTTAGAAGAGTTTTTGGCACAACCAGAAACTAAACCTGCTAGTGAATATATTGATGGGAGAATATACCAGAAACCAATGGCTCAAGGAGAACATAGTATTTTACAAGGTTCTTTAATCGCTGCCATTAATCAGGTTGCCAAACCGCAGCAGTTAGCTTGTGCGTTTCCAGAATTGCGCTGTACATTTGAGAATCGCGCAATTGTGCCGGATATTACTGTTTTTGAGTGGCAGCGCATCCCTCGCCGTCCTAATGGCAGAATTGCTAATAAGTTTGAAATTCCTCCCGATTGGGTGATTGAAATTCTTTCTCCCGAACAATCACCAAGTCGGGTCATTAGTAAAATTACATTTTGCTTAAAACATGGGACAAAGCTGGGTTGGTTTATTGAACCTGAAGATGAATCGGTAGTGGTATTTCTACCCAATCAATTACCGGAAGTGAAATATGGGGATGAAAAATTACCTGTTCTTGAAGTATTGGGAGATTGGAACCTCTCGGTTGGGGATGTTTTTAGTTGGTTGTATTAGAGATTTCAGGTTAAAGGAATTATGACTTCAACAGATGCAACGCTCAAATTATCGCTGGCGGAGTTTCTAGAGCTGCCAGAAACAAAACCTGCTAGTGAGTATATCGACGGGAGAATCTATCAAAAACCAATGCCTCAAATCAAGCACAGTATACTGCAATTTGAGTTGTCGTCGGCCATTAATAAAGTCGGCAAACCCCAAAAAATAGTCTATGCATTCCCTGAATTGCGTTGCACCTTTGGCGGACGTTCATTGGTTCCTGATATTGCTGTTTTTTTATGGCATAGAATTCCGCTTGATGAACGTGGAGAGCCACAAAATCGAATTGAAATTTATCCCGACTGGGCCATAGAAATTCTCTCACCAGACCAGACTGATTCGCGAGTTACAGAAAAGATACTTTTTTACTTAAATAATGGGACGAGTTTAGGATGGATGATTGACCCACAAGACCGCATGATCATTAGTTATCAACCACAACAGCAGCCGGAGGTGAAGCAAGGAGATGACAGGTTGCCTGTGTTGTCCGTGCTGGCAGATTTGCAGCTATCAGCAAACGAGTTATTTGAGTGGTTAAAGTTTTAGGAGTAATTAATAATGGCTCTCGATTTTTCGCGTACTCGTGATTTATTGTATGATTTCGACTTTAGCGAGTTGTTTATTGATGTATTAGGATGGTCGCAACCTTCGACTAAGAAAGCTTTGTCGCTGGAGATTGAAGAGAAAAGTTATCAATATAAAAGAATAGCTGAAGCATCTGGAGTTGTTGTCTTTGAAGTGATGGCGGAGGATGGCAAGATTCCAGAGGCTAAAGAACGGAGTGCAATTCATAAAGAAATTACCGAACGAATTGCGGAAAACTTGCTGATTTTTGTGGATGAAGAACGCACTCGTAGTCTTTGGTATTGGGTGAAGCGAGAGGGGACAAAGCGTTATTTTCGCGACCATTTGTATGTTAAGGGTCAACCTGGCGATCTGTTTTTGGGGAAGCTGGGTAGCTTGGTGATTGATATCGCGGATTTGGAAGTTAGTGAACCGTCGGTTGTTGAAATTGCTCAGAAGTTACAAAGCGGGTTTGATGTTGAGAGAGTTACGAAGAAGTTTTATAAGGAGTTCCAAGAAGAACATCAGATATTTTTACAGTTTATTCGGGGAATTGAAAATGAAGTTGACCGTCGTTGGTATACTTCGGTGATTCTGAATCGCTTGATGTTTGTTTATTTTTTGCAGCGGAAGGGGTTTATTGATAATGGGGATTTAGATTATTTACAAAATAAGCTGAAGCAGAGTCAGCAGCGGGGAGAGGATTGCTTTTTTAGGGAGTTTCTCCAAACGCTGTTTTTTGAAGGGTTTGCTAAACCAGAGGCGGAGCGTAAACCAGAGGCACAGGCGTTAATTGGTCGGGTAAAATACCTGAATGGGGGGTTATTTCTCAAGCATCGGATTGAGCAAGATTATCCGAGTATTGCGATCGCTGATGAAGGGTTTGAGAAAATTTTAGGTTTGTTTTCTCGGTATTCTTGGAATTTGGATGATACTCCGGGGGGGAAGGATGATGAGATTAACCCGGATGTGTTGGGGTATATTTTTGAGAAGTATATTAATCAGAAGGCGTTTGGGGCCTATTATACTCGTCCTGAGATTACGGAGTATTTGTGCGATCGCACTATCAACAAGCTTATTCTAGATCGGGTCAACAGCGCTAGTGACCGCCAGTTTGAGGATATTAACGAACTGCTGATTAAGTTGGATGCAACTCTGTGCGATCGCTTAATCCATGACATCCTTCCCAATCTATCATTACTTGACCCGGCTTGCGGTTCGGGTGCGTTCCTGGTGGCGGCGATGAAGACGCTAATCTCAGTCTATACGGCTGTCATTGGCACGGTTAAGTTAAAGGGTGACAGACGGCTGAAAAAATGGCTCGCTGAGGTAGAAAAGAACCATCCCTCGTTGTCTTATTTTGTCAAAAAGCGGATTATTACCGACAACCTCTATGGGGTGGACATCATGGAGGAGGCGACAGAAATTGCCAAGTTACGCTTATTTTTGGCGTTGGTTTCCTCTGCACAGGAGGTTGAGGAATTGGAACCTCTGCCGAATATTGATTTTAATATTATGGCGGGGAATTCGTTAATTGGGTTGATTCGGGTGGATGAGGAAGGGTTTGATGCGGTTGGAGAGTCTCGTCAGGGGAATTTATTGCAACTTTTAGCGGCGAGTAATTATCGGCAGATTTTAGAAGAGAAAAACCGCAGTATTGAGCAATATAAGAAACACGCTTTTGCATCCGGTGAGGTAGAGGGAACATCCCAAGAATCGCGCTTGCAAATATTACGCGATCATATTGATAAGGTTAATCGGGAATCAATCGCGAAGTTAAATCAATTATTGCTGAATGAGTTTAGTACGAAATTAGGGATTAAGTATGAAGAAGCACAGTTGAAGGGGAAACCGAAGAAGCGGGTATTGAGGATTGAAGATATTGAGGCGTTGAAGCCGTTTCACTGGGGGTATCATTTTGACAAGATTATAGAAGAACGAGGGGGTTTTGATGCGATTATTACGAATCCACCTTGGGATGTTTTTCAAACTGATGAAAAAGAGTTTTTTCAGCAATACTTACCATCCATTAAGAAAAATACCTTGAGAATAGAACACTGGGAAGAAAAAAAAGAAGAGCTATTAAGTGAACCTTATGTTGAACAAGAGTGGCTTAGATATGCAAGCACATTTTCACACCAATTAACTTATTTCAAGAAAGCTGAACGTTATAGTAATCAAATTTCTATAATCAATGACAAAGCTGTTGGTAACAAACCTAATCTTTACAGCCTTTTTACTGAAACATGCTTTAACTTGCTTGGTCACAGTGGCAAATGTGGAATTGTTGTTCAAAGCGGTCTTTTTTCTGATCTAGGAACTAAAAAATTACGAGAAACTTTATTCAATAAAGCTGAAATAAATGGCATTTTTGGATTTAACAACCATAAGGGTATTTTTAGTGAAGTCCATCGGAGTTTTAAATTTATAATCTTAACTTTAAATAAGCAAAATTATACGACTGAATTTCCTACAGCTTTTATGCGACAGGACATTAATGAATTAGAACGATTCCCAAATCCTGAAAATTTAGTTATAAGCGTTGATTTAATCCGTCAAATTTCTCCAGATTCTCTATCAATTTCAGAATTCAAAAATTTAGCAGAATTAAAACTTTCTAGCAAATTATTAAATCATCCATTTCTAACAGATTCTCAAAAAGGATGGGGTATAAACTTGTATGGAGAAGAGCTTAATATGACTCGCTCAAAGCAATACTTTAAAATCTTTGAAACAGGAAACCCCGTATATGAAGGGGGAATGATCTGGCATTTTAATCATTGCTACTCCAAACCTCGTTATTGGATTATAGAGTCGGAAATTAGAAACCTTTTCTTAAACAAAAGACAAAAAAGGATTAAGTCATTAAAAGAAACACCTGAAGATTTAAAAAATGATTATGAAGCTTACAGGCTTGCCATAAGAAAAATTGCAAGAAGTGAAGATTCAAGAAGTTTAATATCAACTATAATCCCTCCTTATGCATTTGCGGGTAACTCTCTTTCGGTTAACTTTCCTTTCCATAACCTGGAAGAGAAGTACAACGAACTGCAAATATCTAATTCTGAATTACTTTGCTTAACAGCAGTTTTGAATAGCTTAATCGTAGATCATGTTCTACGTCAGCGCATAAACAGTAACCTTAATCTTTTTTACCTAAATCAGCTCCCTGTTCCACGATTATACGCTGGAGATCGCTACTTCAACGAAATCGTAGAACGCGCAGCTAAACTCATCTGCACTACCCCAGAATTCGACGACTTAGCCCAAGAAGTCGGACTCGGTTCTCACCAAAACGGAGTCACCGACGAAACAGAACGCGCTAAACTCCGCGCCGAACTTGATGGTATGATAGCCCACCTCTACGGTTTAACTGAAGACGAATTTAAACACATCCTCAGCACCTTTCCCATCGTCCCCGAAGCCACCAAACAAGCCGCACTCGAAGCCTATAAAACCTTCACTCCCCTAACAGGCGACCCAGAAATTATAAACCTGATTACCCAAGGAGAAAGCGCCCAATTAGAATTCAAATCCTCCGCCCGTTGGGATATGCGGGAGAATAAACAAAACAAAGTGATGGAAGAAGTTATTCTCAAAACCGTTGCAGGTTTTTTGAACTCCCATCAAGGCGGTACAGTGTTAATCGGGGTTGACGACGATGGCAATATTCTAGGCTTAAACCACGACTACCAAACCCTTAAAAAGAAAAACCGCGACGGCTACCAACTCTTCTTAATCAACGACTTATTGCTAAAAGAACTGGGTAAAGACCTCGCCCCTTACCTCCAGATTACCTTCCACGAAGTTGAGGGTCAAGAAGTCTGTCGCATCATCCTTAACCCCTCACCTCGTCCAGCCTACCTTAAACTCAAAGACTCCAAAAGCGGTCAAACTAAAGAATGCTTCTTCATCCGCACTGGCAACCTAACCAGCCAACTGGATAATCCTAGCGAGATTCACAATTATTGCAAAAATCGCTGGCCTTGAGATCGGGGTGCGATTCCGACAGATAGCTTTTCTGGGTCTAAAGTTAACTTAACGACTCATCCCTTCGCGTTCGTTGCCCTGATTAAATGATTCTGGGGTAACAGCAGGGTTATTGACCAATTCTTTGGGATCTTTATCAGTATTGGGTTTGGTGACTAATTCCCTGGGATCGACGGCTTCACCGCCGGGGGTGGAAAGGGTTTCGTATTCGCGGTCTTGTTCGGAATTCATGATACCTGTTTCTAGATAACACCTGAGTTCAGGTTAGATCGGAACAAAAGTCGGCTTGTACTGTCGCAGGTTAGAGTTTAGCGAATCTATGTTGACTATCTTGGCAAATGCTCCCTTTGCTGGTATTTCTAATCATAAGAACCGAATGGCGCGCATCCTGCAATGATTCCGCTACAGTTGACTCTGAAAAACTTTTTGAGCTATCGCGAAGCCACACTGGATTTTCAGGGGCTGCATACGGCGTGTATTTGTGGCGCAAATGGGGCAGGTAAGTCTTCCTTGCTAGAGGCGATCGCCTGGTGTCTGTGGGGTCAAAGTCGGGCGGTTACGGAAGATAGTTTAATTCATGCTGGGATGCGCGATATGCGCGTTAACTTTACCTTCCAAAAGGACGATCGCACCTATCGGGCGATCCGATCGCGCCACGCCGGACAAAGCAGTACTCTGGAGTTTCAGATCCAGGCTGAGTCCGGGTTTCGCCCGCTGACGGAACGGGGAATGCGGGCCACTCAGCAGTTAATTAATCAACACCTGAAGTTAGATTACGAGACGTTTGTCAATTCAGCTTACTTGCGCCAAGGGCGGGCAGATGAGTTTATGCTGAAACGCCCGACGGAACGTAAGGAGGTGTTAGCCAGTTTATTGCATCTTGACCAATACGAGGCTTTAGCGGAACAGGCAAAGGAGCGATCGCGCGAATTTAAAGGTCAAGTCGATCTGCTGACCTATAATTGGAAAACCCTGCAATCTCAGGTGGAGTCTCAAGCAACCCACGCCACTGAGATCGCCAATTTAGAAAGCGCGATCGCCGATCTGAATGCTTCCCAGGATATCGCCCGCCAACAGTTGCAAAGCTGGCAAGCCTTACGCCTCGAACAACAAGCCCAACAGCAACAATTAGAATGGCATCGCACGCAGCAACACAACCTGACTCAAGACTATCAGCGGGGTTTGGCGGAGTATCAAAGCGCTTTGGGGCGACAGCAGGAAGTGGAAAATTTACTAACCCAAGAAAGCGCGATCGCTCAAGCCTACAGCCAATTTCAATATCTGCAAAGTACCGAAGAAAGCTTATCGCAAAAGTTTGCAGCCCATACCCAAGTCCAAAGCCAACTGCGCCTGCTGCGCGATACCCAAAGCGAGCAAATTCAAGAACTGACTAATCATCTGAATCTCAGTTTGGCTCAGTTAGAATCTTTAAACGAGCAAGCGGTGGAAAATCAACAGATCCTCAGCCGCCAACCGGAAATTGAGGCGGGGTGCGAACAACTCAGAAGCGCCCGCGATCGCCTCGTGCAACTGGATCGCCTGCAACTGCAAGCTAGCACCTTATTGCAGCGTCGCAACCAGCTACAGAGCCAAATAGACCGCTCTCAGGCGCGTTTAGCAGCGCGGTTGGAGGAACTTTTAGCCACCCATCAACAACTGCAAGCTAGCACCGAACAAGGGCTTTCGCTGCAACAAGCCGCCGCCGAAGTCACCGATCAAATTCGCCAGTTGGAGAATAAGCGGGTTTACCAGCAACGGGTTCTGGAAAAAGGACAGGAACGCCGTCATTTTATGGAACGCTTGCAGGCCGATCAGCGTAATTATGAGTTGCAGTTGGGAGAAATTTTGCAAAAACTCCAAATGTTGCAGACTCAGGTTCCCGAACTGGAGGTGCAGGAGTTTCCGCCTTGTCCTTTGTGCGATCGCCCTTTGGACGAACACCACTGGAATTTAGTCTTACTCAAGCATCAAACCAAACAACAGGAAATTCAAGACCAGCTTTGGGTATTGCGCGAACAACTGGTGACTTCTGAACGCGAAATTCAAATTCTGCGTTCTAAATATCGCGAACTCGAACGCGAATTAAGCCAACTCACGCCTGCTTTGGAAAAACGCGGACAACTGCAAGCCCATTTAAGCGTCACGGGGGAAATGTCTCAGCGCTTGCAACAGTTGAGTGTGGAAGCGGCTCAAATTGAGCGGTCTTTAAATAGTGGCGAGTATGCCTTAGATTTGCAAGCCGAATTACAGGCAATTGATGCCGAACTCCAAGCCCTCGGTTACGATGAAAAAGACCATGCCTTAGTCAGAGGACAGGTGGATCGCTGGCGCTGGGCAGAAATTAAGCAAGCTGAGATTAAATCGATCCAAAAGAGACAAGCCCAAATTCTGGCTCAACGTCCGGAAATTGAAGCGCAAATTCATCAATTGCAACGACGCTTAGAGCAATTGCAAACCTCTTCTCAGCTTCATCGCCAGATTGAAGCCTTAGAGCAACAACTCGCTGAATTAAATTACAGCTTAGACGAACATAACCAAGTTCGCAGCGCTTTACGCCAAGCTCAATCTGCCCAACTCCGCTATCAGCAACTTCAGCAAGCCAAGCAACAATATCCCCAGTTACAACAGACGGCTCAAGAACTTGCAGTTCGCTTAGAAGTAAGGCAGCAAGAGTTAAATAATTATACTCAAAAAACGCAAGAATTGCAACAAAAACTCCTGCAAAATCCCGATGCTGTGAGCCAAATTCAAACGCTAGAACAGCAAATTCACCACCGTCGCGAACAACTCGACGAGCAGTTAGCCAAATTGGGACGATTGCAACAGCAACAGCAATATTTAGAAACGCGACAAACCCAACTCGAACAACTCAAAGTTCAGCTTGCTACGTCTAAACGCCAGTATCGGGTTTATCAAGAATTAGCACAAGCTTTTGGTAAAAATGGTCTTCAATCTTTGATGATTGAAAATGTTTTACCCCAGTTGGAAGCGGAAACCAATGCAGTGCTATCCCGGTTAAGCGCGAATCAATTGCACGTCCAATTTGTTACCCAAAAAGCCGGACGTTCTTCAAAGGGAAAAATCATTGAAACCTTAGATATTTTAATTGCGGATGCGAGGGGAACGCGCCCCTATGAAACCTATTCTGGGGGGGAAGCCTTTCGGATTAATTTTTCCATTCGTTTAGCTTTAGCCAAGCTTTTAGCGCAGCGTGCGGGTACGTCTTTACAGATGCTAATTGTGGATGAAGGATTTGGGACTCAAGATCAAGAAGGGTGCGATCGCTTGGTGGCTGCAATTAATGCGATCGCGCCTGATTTTGCCTGTATCCTGACTATTACCCACATGCCTTATTTTAAGGAAGCTTTCCAAGCCAGAATTGAGGTTACAAAAAACTCGGAAGGTTCTCAAATCGTTATTTTGTAGGCTTGACTATGAAGTTTAACTCAATTCATCACGTTGCGATTATTTGTGCAGATTATCAGAAGTCAAAAGAGTTTTATGTAAATCTGCTAGGGTTTGAAACGATCCAAGAAACCTACAGAAAAGAGCGCAATTCCTATAAACTAGATTTACAGGTGGGAAAGTGCGATCGCCTTGAGTTATTTTCCTTTCCCAACCCTCCCGAAAGACCTAGCCAGCCGGAAGCCTGCGGTTTGAGACATTTAGCCTTTGAAGTCGAAGATATCGCCGCCAGCGTTGCTGAACTTGAAGCCAAAGGGATCGCCGTTGAACCCATTCGCCTCGATGAATTAACCGGAAAACGCTTTACCTTCTTTAAAGATCCTGACGGCTTACCCTTAGAAATCTACGAGGGTTAAAAATACTTAAAAATAGCTTGCATAAAAATCATCCGTTTGGGTGAGGCGGTTGTGGAATTCTTTGTTGTTTCAAGGGTTGCCAAGACATCCCCAATTGATTGAAGACTGCTCTATTTTTTGAGGAACCCCAGCAACTTTGATTCAGTCATAAAAAACGACCCAACCCCATTAAAGTGCGGCACTCTAGGGCGAGATCTAGATTCTTTCTCGCCTGAATTTTTCCGATTACACAACCGCCAGCGGTGATTTTAACTTTGCTTTGAGGCGATCAATCCCATGTCTGTACAACAACTTTCTCAATCTTCCTCTACAAATATTGCTAACCTGCGCCAGAATCGTTGGTCTCAAGTCATGTTGGTTGCTATTTTAGCAGCCAGTGGCAGTTTAATCGGGGTGGAAAGTGCGATCGCCAAACCCTTAGACAAACCGATTAAAGCAGAAGGCGAACTCTATGCCCAACTCTTCCCTTTCCCCATACCGGGTTTAGGGCAAAACTTACCCCGAAATGTCAGAAACGCCGTCATTCGCGAGGCTTCTCAACGTTCCGGTCAACCCGTGGGACGCATCCAAGTCATCAGTTCTCAACAACAAACTTGGCCCGATGGCTGCTTGGGAATTGACGATGGTACTAGCCTTTGCACTCGCGCCTTAGTTCCCGGTTGGGAAGTCAGCGTTCGCGTCCCCAATCAAAATACCCCTTGGGTGTTTCGCAGCAACCAAGATGGTAGCGTCATTCGCCTCGTCGGTCAAAACGGTCAAAACGGCCAAAATGGTCAAACTGGCACCCCCTCCCGCCAGGTGATTGATACAGTTTTCCGCGATATTTCCCGGCGGATGAATATTCCCCAAAACCAACTCCGGCTAGTCCGTTCGACCCGCCAAACCTGGCCCAACACCTGTTTAGGCTTAGAAGAACCTGGCGAATTCTGCGGTCAAGCCTTGGTAGAAGGTTGGGAAATTACCGTAACCAATAACCGCGATACCTGGGTTTATCGCACTGACTTAAACGGCCGCACTGTTCGCCTGCAAGATGATAGCGCCACGGGGGGAACTGAACTGCCGGGTACAGTTTTGAACGCCGTTTATCGCGATGTTTCCAACCGCACTCGGCTTCCGGTGGGCAATTTCCGCGTTACGGAAGCGACTCAACAAACTTGGTCGGATAGCTGTTTGGGACTGGGTGGCCCGAATGAATCTTGCTTATTTGCACAGGTTCCGGGTTGGCGGGTTGTGGTGAGTGAGGGGCGTAACAATTGGGTTTATCGCACGGACAACACAGGCCGTAGTGTCCGGTTAGAGTCGGATGGTAGCAATACCAATCAACCTGGCAATACACTCTTAAATGCGGTGTATCGCGATTTATCGAACCGGACTCGAATTCCGAGTAATAACTTCCGTCTGGTGGAATCTACCCGCCAAACTTGGCCGGATGGCTGCTTGGGTTTGGCAGAACCGCGAGAAGCTTGCACGTTAGCGCAGGTTCAAGGCTGGCGGTTGGTGGTGTCTGATGGTCGCACCAATTGGGTCTATCGCACAGATTTGGAAGGTCGCGTTGTTCGTCCCGAAACGGGCAATACTTCTGGAAGTTTACCCAATGCGGTGACGACGGCGGTATTCAATGATGTGGCCAACCGGACGCGGATTAATACGTCTCAGCTAATGGTGGTGGACTCTCGACAGCAGACTTGGCCGAATGGCTGTTTGGGTTTGGAAGCACAAGGACGCTTCTGTTCTCAAGGTGCGGTTCCCGGTTGGGAGGTAACGGTGGGTCGGCGCAATAGTGGCGATCGCTGGATCTATCGTACAGATAATACAGGCTCGAATGTTGCTTTGGCACAAGTGGCGGTCCTCGATCCCAATTCGGCCCCCTTCCGCCTTCCGGATCGCGTTATGAATTTAGTCCGAGAACAGATCGCGTTTGATACGGGAATTCCCGCTAGCCAACTGCGGATCGCAAACGCCACCCAGAATAATTGGTCGAATGCGTGTTTAGATTTATCGCTTCCCACTGTTCGCTGTCTGCAAACGCCTACACCGGGATGGCGCGTTGAAGTCACCGACGAACGCAATAATTGGGTCTATCGCACCAATGCGGATGGCAGCATCATCTTCCCAGAGACTGCTCAAACTGGAAACCTGTTACCGGATGATGTCTCTAAAGCGGTGATTCGCGCGGCGTCGCAACGTTCGGGGGTTCCGGCTTCTCTGATTCAAATTACCAATGCTCAACGGCAAAATTGGCCGGACTCTTGCTTGGGGTTAAGCCGTCCGGGGGTTCTGTGCGGTGCTGTGATGGTTCCCGGTTGGGAGGTGACGGTTACGGCGGGCCGCAATAACTGGACGTTCCGCACCAATGATGCTGGAACGCTGGTGGAACTAGACAACCGTTAGAGTCTGCAACTCTGACTTTCTGGGGTTGGGTGAGGCGAAGGGCAACCCAACCCCTTTCCGTTTTAAAGTTGCAACGGATTCGCAGGAATCTACGGTTCATCTATCGGAATAGTTGTGTTTCAAGAAGTTTCTTGATACAATCATCTCTTAGATAAGGTATTTAGCATTCTTCATGTTGATATGACTGTTCTAGCTGAACGCTTACACCGAATTTCCGTAGCGAATCCTGTTGAACCCTCCCCTACAGAATCCACGTTTTACTATTTTGCTTACGGTTCGTGTATGTGTCCAGTAGACCTGAAGCGCACCTTTGGGGAAAACACGCATTCCTATGTGGTGGGGCCTGCAACCTTGCGCGGATATCGGTTAGGCTTTTATCGGCGATCGCAACTTCGCAACTGTGGAGTCTTAGATATCGTTCGCGACCCGCAGGCAACCGTAGAGGGAGTATTATACGAGCTACCGTGGAGATTTAGCGATCGCCTTGACGAACGCGAAGAAGTTCCTCGCAACGGCTATCGGCGAGAGGTGATTGAACTGAGTCACAACGGGAAAGTTTATAAAAATGTCCGAACCTATGTTGTCGTAGACAAGTTACCCGAAGAAATTGCCCCGAATGACTGGTATTTTAACGTCGTCATGCGCGGGGCGGTCACTTGCGGACTACCAGAACACTATTGCTGGAAACTGTTCGATCACATGCACCAGTTACAGCAGCGCCACTGGCAAATGCAAACCTTGCGATCGGCTTAAACAATCCGGTATACTACGGCTCCATCGCTCGAACGGTTGGCAACTCTAATTAAATCTTGGCGTTGCAGGTCGTTTAAAACCCCTTGAATTTTTTCAGGGGGAAGGCTAGTTTCAATCACGCAATCTGCAAGGCTGATTTCTCCTTTAGCTTTAGCGAGTTTTAGCAACTTCACATTCAAATCGGGGTTTAATACAGGTTGCGTCCCTACGCTGTTCTTGGCTTTACGCACAGCCCTAGTATTGTCGATTGTAGCTCCCACAAGGTATAGGAAGAAGATACCGTTGGCAGAATCTTCATCGTCAGCCGCTGAAGGATTGATTAAAAAGAACACAAACAAGGCACCCAAACAAATTCCAAAGCCTTTGAGGAGTGCTTTGTAGCGTCCAGTATACATATAACCCAACAACGGAAAAAAGAAAGTCAGTAAACCTGTTGTCCACAGACCTTTTTGAGCGAGTTTCTGGGTTCTTTCCAGGTCTTGAGTAGAGGCTATCATGGGTTATTCCTCCTTGGTCAGGATAAAATAGTAGTTCGGGAGAGGCTATTGCGAGTCAGATTTCTATAAACTCCGCCAGAGAAACAGAGTTTTTCGGATAGTCTCCTGATTAGTTTTCCCACCCCAAGAACGCTTCTAACAGCTAAACTCAGTATTTCCTAACTCCGCTTGTTTTCTAATGAGGCGTTGAACGCTGACTAAGGCGCGGTTGAGTTCGTAGTTATTCCGTTCGGGATGTTGTAAAAAGGATTGTTGTTCTTCTTCAATCATCACCACATCTTGACGCACTAAGCCATCGAGCAATTTTTGTGCCGAACCATACAAACTATCCTTGACAAAGCGCCGAAACCCAACGGGAAGTTTATGCAATCGCCAGAACGCATTCAGCGAGGTAAAGTGTATCAGATAGGCGCGGGTTTGGGTTTCGCTAATGGGGCAAAACAGACAGCAGATTTTGAAGTCTTGTCCTAATGTAGATACCCAATGGGGATAAACATAACTGACTTCCAAAGGTTCGGGATGCAGGCGGCGCAAGGCGGGAAAAAAGAGTTGAGAAATCGACCAAATCTTATCAATGCGATAATAACTTTGGGCTTGGTAATGGGCATCAACGCGGCTATCATCTTCATCGATAGATTCGAGTTTGGCATCCGTCCAAGCTTGCCAGTTATGATGTAAATGCCCGTGATACATGTCCATTAAGTTTTCAATCAGATAAGAATAATGGGCATTACAGTTAATAATAGAAACGGTAGCAATATAATTCAGATGTTCCCATTCGGGCAAGCCTAACGGGGCAATAGAATCGGGGTTGTCTTCGCCCAAAAACAGCCAGATAAAGCCATCAAGTTCCTGAACGGGATAGCGACGGATTTTACAGCTAGGCAGTTTTTGATTATCGGCAAGATAGGGGACTTCGGCACAATTTCCCTCTGTATCTAATCGCCAGCCATGATAGGCGCATTCAATCCAATCATTGACAACCTGGCCATGACTGAGTTTAACCTGGCGATGGGGACAGCGGTCTTCTAGGGCGTGAATTTGTCCTTGACTATCGCGGAATAAAACAATCGGTTGATGCCACAGGGTAACGCTGATAGGGTCTTGTTTGACTTCTCGACTTTGAGCAACTACATACCAGTGATTGGGGTTAATTCCAGTTTGACGAATATGAGCGCGATCGCGGTTTTTTATTGAGGTTTGCATTTTCGTTTTTATCCTTGCAGTTTAGTATTTTTAGGCGAATTCATGAGGGAAATTTTACTCTCTCTTACAGGTTACTGTGTATACATACAGCATTTTTCAGGTTTGTGAAGTACACTTTCTTCAAAGTCCCCCTTACTAAGGGGGATTTAGGGGGATCGTGCCGGATCTCATCCAATCAAAAAACGCTATAAGTTTTTCTAGCAGGGTTTTGATCCCCCTAACCCCCCTTGCAAAGGGGGGAACCGGAGTTAAAGCATCCAGGTTAAGCCTGCAAGAGAGGTTTTATCGCGATTTAGGATAGCTGTACCTGAGCATTAGAGTTGGCAACGTTGATTCTCAAACTAAATCTTTAAAAACCCTTCAGGCATAACTGTAAATAGGGTTCTCCGTTGCAATCCTTCTTGGTGCAGAATATCATTGGCGGCTAATAAACCGCTACTAATGGCGCGTTCCATTAAACCGCAGGGAAAGGGCATTTTCACCCAATCGCCTGCAAAGCTTAAGTTAGCAATTCCTGAACGGGTTTCAGGACGATTGGCATAGCTTCCGGGGGGATAGCCAGAGAAGTTCTTTTGATTGACTAATTCCCGATGCAGCATTGTAGCGTCCTTGAGTTCTGGCACAATTTCATAGAGTTCTTGCTCAAACGTTGCTAAGAGTGTCGGTTGATCGGGAAACTCTTTTTCTTTGTAACAGTAGGCGTGCAATTCTACGACGCTTCCCCCGGTTTTTTCATGCCATGCAATAAATTGGTCTTGAATGCGGTGATACAGGGTAATGCTATCGGTGAGACGATAACCGGAAAGCGAGGTAAAGTTGCTGTGTTCCCATGCAAAATCGCGATCGAACCAAAAACGGGCAACTGCGAACGGATCGGCGATCGCCAATTGTCCTATCTTTGCCTTAACCTGCGGATCGAGGTCCCCGCTGACGAGAGAAAATAGCTGTTTCACCCCTGGAACATCAGCCGCAATCACATAATAATCGGCTTGGAGGGTTTCTTCGATGGGGGGGTGAGCAGGCGGGACAATTCCAGCAAGCTGAAGGCGATCGCCCTCTCGATCTGCCACCTGAAACCGCGCTAAATCGCGCTTTGCAGGGCCAGCAAGCACCTTGCCATCGCGATCGAAGGTGGCCCCGTGGCAAGGACAAACAAACTTTCCATCAGCCTGGGGTTGCACCGTACAGCCTTGATGGGTACAAGTTAACGATAGCGCCTCTTGACTTTGAGCTGAGGTCGCGTAAACGCGATCGCCTGCACCGTAATACTCTAAAGTATCGCTGGCTAGCAACCGATTGCGATTCACCCAAAACGGCACATCGCTAACCGCCTCCCCCACCTGGTAACTGAGGGCAGTAATTTTACCCTCTGCGGCTTGAATATTGCTGACTGTGGCTTCCGTTACCACCTTTCCGCCTTTGGCTTCAATGGCGCGAACAATGGGTTCTACCAAGGAGGTTCCCATATCTTGACGGGTCCCATTAAACGCTAACCCTTCTGGGTTGCCAAAGAAATAAAAGTGGAAAAATTGCATTAATTCCCCGACGCTGAGGACATCGGGTGCATTTAAGCTGGATTTAGCAAAGGGAAGGAAATAGAGATCGTACAACCCTTGGGGAAATTCATCTTTTACCCAATCTGCCACCGAGATATCATCTAAACGGGCAAAGGTTTTCTCGGTTTTAAAGCCACCAATAGCGCGAAATACCTGCCAATGCGCGGGTTTGGTGAGATTAATTCCCCAGCGCAGGCGGTTGGGAGAAGAAATGGCCAAATCTACCACATTCCAGGGAAACGCAGAATGACTCGGCTTAAACACCTCTGGATCGTAGATGCGATCGCGAAAAACCACCGCGTAGGATTTCAGCGAGAGAAAGTTTTCTTGAATATTGAGTTCTTCAACCAGCTTTTTAAGGTTGTAGTATTGGGGAAAAAAGCCGTGAAACCCATGTTCCATCATGAAGGTTTCTTCGCCGACTTGGATCGGCCAACTGGCAATTTTTCCGCCTAACTGGGGAGATTTTTCCAGCAGCGTCACTGCAAAACCGCGCTGACTCAACTCGTAGGCGCTGGCTAACCCAGCTAACCCCCCGCCAACCACAACGGCGGTTTTGGGTTGAGAGAGCGATCGCGGTAAATCTAAGGTATCTTGCACATAGACCGCAGGCTCTGGTTTGGTAAAGCGAGAGTATCCTAATCCCCCAACAACGGCACTCGTACCAAATAATTTAAATAACGTTCGACGGGAAATAGATGGCGATGGTAAAGAATTCGGTGATTCACTCATGAACCCTGGACTATCCTCACACAAAAAGCAATTGAATACTGGAGCGAAACCCTAGCTGTTATCCAGCAAATCTTGATTGAATGGTTACGTCAGCGAGGTTTACGGGTGTTTTAGGGTATTTTTTCGGTTGCAGTTCTCCTCCTTATCGGCTTTATTCTGGCAGAAAGAGCGAAACTGTCAACTGCTCAGGCGTTTGAGAGTGCAGCCTTGGCGCGACGCTAGTCGGTACAGCTTTGGCGCGGCTACTGGGGAAGCACAATGGCAACAGCAAGCCCTCAAACAAGGGTTAATTGTGCCTTTACCACCATCAGGATCGGACAGACGCTCTTAGTTTAGGCGATCGCGGCTTTTTGCGGGGCTAAGTTCCAAGACTCAATTTCTTAAGTATTATCTCCTATGTGGGCGTTCGCTTTATTCTCGGTACGCAGTTCGCCAGATGCACAGAGGATACAGGAGGCGCATTCCTCTAGAGCAGCGCTTTTTCTGGAAAAGTTGCTCGAAATTGCCCAAATGAGGCGCTGATGGGGTTTGTTCCCATTTGCGATCGCCATAACCCTCGATCCTCCGATCGAATATTACCAGAAGCCCTCATGTTGACAAGATAGTCAATGTGCGCTGAAATAGAAGTACAGCTTTTTCAGATCCGTGAAGCACATCCTCGTTCAAAGTCCCCCTTTTTAAGGGAGATTTAGGGGGATCGTGCCGGATCTCATTCAATCAAAAAACGCTATATTCCTGCGGTTTCTGTTCTCCATTGCTCGCTGTTGGTCGAAGTCAACACTTGTAATCTTTCCCACTAATCGAATAGTCTGGCAGTCATTTCGCGGGTAGTTTGTGAAGTGACAAAATTTTCAATTTTTATTTTTCTTACTCCTGAGAGCTAGGAGGAAAAAGTCTCATGAAGCATCGCCTGAATTTATCTAAATTACGTTCAGGCAAGATAACAGGGGTTAGCTTAGTGCTGGCTGTTCTGGGTTCTATCCTGGTGATTCTCAATCGTCAACCGCCAAAAATTGCGAGCAAGATTGAGGGTTTCTGTCAACAAATTATTCAACCCAATGCAAAGATTGAAAATACCAAAATCAATCAAATCCAAGGCAAAGAAGGAGCAACTAGAGAGAGCATTCGCCAAATCTTAGGAACGCCTTATTGTACCTTGCCGAAAATTTCCCTGCGTTCGGGTGCCATTACAGAACGCGAAGCTTACCATTTAGAAGATGATTCTTATTTGATTGTCGCCTATGAAGGCAATCAATATTTAGGCTATGGCATCGACGCAGATTCTAGCACTCAACTGAGTTGGTTATTCCGTTGGGATCGAAATTCTGAAAGCCAAGCTAAAGAAATTGCCATTCGAGAACTGTGGGAAATTCAAGCCGGAGAAACAATTGCCGGTTATCGAATTGCTGGAGGCTTAGGCGATGTCTCCATTGAATTTAAGGGTTCAATCTTAGCCCCCATGCAGGGTTTAGTCACAGGTGATTTTGTCCTCGTCTCTGACAATAACCTCATTAAAAATCCCACAGATTGCGTCATCTTTTCGAGCAGCCAAATGCCAGCTTACTTACTCAAATCCTGCGGTTTAAGCGATCGCAATCTCGGTAGAGTCCAACAAGGCAACCCCATCGGCAAAACTGGAGGCTATCTTCACCTCTCCCTTCTAAACTACCGCAAAACTGACACCCAAGCCGGTCAGTGGATCTATGTTTCTCCGTCTTCTAAATTCCTAGAAAGGTTGCTCAAAGCGTCATGAAACTGCACTACCTCAAACTAATCCTCAGCGCCGTTATCTTTAGCTTGGCGATGCAAATGGCACAAGCTGCTAAAGCCGAAAACCTGGAACTGAGTTTCAGCCTACATGAAGCCGAAAGGGTTGCTGCTGCATCTGTTCAGAGTTCTGTGGGTTTAGATTTTTCGGTTCCGGTTTATCAAGCTACACCCCCCGCTCAAACAGAGGCTCATCCGGCTGCTGCTGCGGTTGTAACGGTTGCCGAACCTAGCGAACCTCAAAAACCTCAAGAGGTTGCCCAAATCCCCGATGAATGGTGGGAAAAAGGCTCAGATTCGCCGTTAGCGATCGCCATTGGTGCAGCCGAAGGCACCCGCCAACCCGATGGGACTAAAAATTCTGCCTACTACTGGCATACTGACCCCGGAAACGGTGCCAACAATTTCGGCACTTTTAGCTATCAACACCTCTCGGATCGCGATACACAAGCAGTTCGCCTCGCCGGAACGACTGCTGACAAGCAACTGATCTCCGCTAAAAATAACCTACCCGAAAAAGCCGATCGCTATCAATTGCAACGATTGAAAGCCTATCACGAGCAATTGCGATCGCAAGCCTCAGCTAAAAACTTAACCTTAAATCAAGCCGAATTAGTCAATGGCTTAGACTTAGCCAACCAAAGCCCAGCAGCAGGCTTATATCCAGGAGGATATATCGACCGTTTGGCACAGATGAAACAACTTGTAGAAGATCCCGAAGAACAAATCAAAGAAGCCAGAGTTTGGTCCTATTGGGATATGGACAGAAATCGCTGGGATGCACCCGGTTTAGGCAACCAATACGAAAGTATCCGCCACGATCAAGAACGACGCTATCAGCAAATTAAACTAGCTTTGGAAGAGGGGAGTTAGGGGGTGGGGAAGAAGGGAGTTGGGAATTGGGAGTTAGGGGTTGGGAAAGAAGGGAGTTGGGAGTTAGGAGTTAGGAGTTGGGGGAAGTAGCTATTGCTCTAGACACACACTGAAAACTCAGCACTTCCTTCCCCACTCAGCACTCAGCACTTTGCACTCAGCACTCTTTTCCCCACTCAGCACTCAATTATTGGGTAAAACTGGTAAAACACGCCATCATAAGTTCGCGGTTGAGAGAACTATATTTAGTTTGTCCCTCTTTGCGAGTTTGAACGAGTCCGGCTTCGACCAAAACTTTAATATGATGGCAAAGGAGAGCCAAGCTAATCTCTAGCTGATGGGCAATTTCAGAACTGCTTAATTCCCCTTTTTCTGCTAAAAGTTCTACAATTCTGAGGCGCGTTGGATCGGATAGTGCGGCAAATATTTTTGCACGCTGTTCGGTGTCGCTGGAGTTCATTGGTTTTCCACAAAATAGCATTTTAAATTTGAGTTTTTTGCGCCCTCTATCTTAGAAGAGGGTGGTGGTATAACTTCTTTCTTTAGAGAGAACGCAAACCCCTTCTCTACTTATATTCTAAGGGGAAGCGAGCATTAGTGAAATAGTTAAATAACTACTTGACTAGGCAGGCGAACTCGTTTAAGCTCGTAATCAAATAGTCTTTTAACTATTTAACCTAGAGATAACACACCATGAACTCTTCCATTCCCCTCCTACAACCCTACAAACTGGGAGCATTAGAACTCCCGAACCGGATCGTCATGGCTCCCCTGACGCGCAACCGAGCCTTACCCGGAAACATTCCCGGCCCTTTAAATGCAGAATACTACGCCCAACGCGCCTCAGCGGGTTTAATTATTTCCGAAGCCACCCAAGTTTCTCCCCAAGGCTTGGGTTATCCCAACACGCCAGGAATTTACTCTCCCGAACAAGTTGAAGGCTGGAAACTTGTCACCGAAGCCGTGCATCGTCACGGGGGGCGGATTTTCCTGCAACTGTGGCACGTCGGGCGAATTTCGCATCCCTCCCTTCAGCCTAACGGCGAATTACCCGTAGCGCCTTCTGCGATCGCCCCTACAGGCGAAGCCTCAACCTTCAGCGGGCCGCAACCCTTCGTCACCCCCCGCGCCTTAGAACTCAACGAAATCCCCCAGATTATCGAACAATACCGCAAAGGAGCCGAAAACGCCCTCGCCGCCGGATTTGATGGCGTAGAAATCCACAGCGCCAACGGCTACCTCCTCGATCAATTCCTGCAAGATAACGCCAACCATCGTACCGACGAGTATGGCGGATCGGTAGAAAATCGCGCCCGCTTGCTGCTCGAAGTCACCGAAGCCGTTACAAAGGTTTGGGGAAGCGATCGCGTTGGCATTCGTCTTTCCCCTAGCGGCGAATTTAACGACATGAACGACTCCAACCGCGAAGCCACCTTCAGCTACGTCGTCAAAGCCTTAAACCGCTTCAACCTCGCCTATCTCCACCTCGTAGAACCCAGAGTTGCCGGAAACGAAACCGTAGAAGGCGATGTCAGCGGCTTCCCCAGCAGCTTCTTCCGTCCTTTGTACAACAACACGATTATCTCCGCAGGCGGCCACGATCGCGAAACAGGCAACGCCACCCTAGAAGCAGGCGACGCCGAATTAATCGCCTATGGTAGATGGTTTATTTCCAACCCCGACTTACCCAAACGCTTTGAACTCAATGCACCCCTAACCCCCTACGATCGCGATACCTTCTACGGCGGAACCGAGAAAGGGTACACGGATTACCCCACCCTAGAACGCGAAACCGTCTCTCCCTAGCCAAGCAGGGCAGGATTAGGGAATATTGCTTAACCCACTCGGCGATCGCGCGTGCAGCCATACTCCTAATTGGACGCAGTACAATCTTCATGGCGTTTACTGGTTGAGGAGAACTCCTGTATGGCAATGGAAACCATCGCTGATAACGGCGCAGCGATTGAAGAAAACCTCAAACAATTTCTCTTAGTCCTGTCCGTTTCTCTCAGCGTTGCTACCTTACCGCAAATCATTAGTTGGTTTCGCACGATTCCCTATACCCTGCTATTGGTGATTGTCGGCTTGGGATTAGCGGTTGTGGACGTGCGCCTAGTTAGCCTTTCACCCGGCTTAATTCTTTCAATCTTCCTGCCTCCTTTGCTGTTTGAAGCGGCTTGGAATCTCAAGTGGTCAAACTTAAAACGCGACCTCGTTCCCATTACCCTATTCGCTGTAGTTGGCGTGATTATTTCGGTTGTGGGAGTGGCGCTGGGGATTCATCAGTTTACTGAGATTTCCCTATCCGTTGCCCTCCTGATGGGAGCAATACTTTCGGCGACCGATCCGGTGTCCGTTGTTGCTCTGCTTCGAGAACTGGGCGCACCTAAACGGATTAGTAACCTGATGGAAGGGGAAAGTCTGTTTAATGATGGGGTAGCAGTTGTTGCCTTTAGCTTGCTAGTTGGCATTCCCTTGGGGTTAGAGGAATTTAACCTGCAAGTTAGTATTGTCCGCTTTTTTATCTTTGTGGGGGTTGGTTTAGGCGTTGGTGGATTGGTGGGTTTTGGGATTTCTTATCTCACCCAACGCTTCGATTTACCGCTTGTTGAGCAATCCTTAACCCTGATTTCTGCCTATGGTGCCTACATCATCACCGAGGAATGCGGCGGATCGGGGGTTATTGGGGTCGTGACCTGCGGTTTAATTTTAGGAAATTTTGGCTCGCGCATTGGCATGAATCCCCGAACGCGGGTTGTGGTGAGCGAGTTTTGGGAATTTTTGGCGTTTTTTGTCAACTCGATTGTGTTCTTGTTAATCGGCGACCAGATTCGCTTTGCCAGCTTGGGTGAAAATTTAGATACGATCGCCATTACGATTCTGGCGATGATTATCACGAGAGCGATCGCCATTTATGGTTTAGCCTCATTCAGCAATCGCATTGCTCAATCCAATATTGGTCTGCGCGAACAAACGGTTCTCTGGTGGGGAGGGTTGCGCGGTTCGGTATCCATCGCCCTTGCCTTAAGCGTTCCCATCACCCTCAATGGTCGAGAAGAAATTATCGCTACCGTCTTCGGTGTCGTTCTCTTTACCCTCTTAGTCCAAGGGTTAACCACCAAACCCCTACTCGAATTCCTCAAACTGCTAGGGGACGAACCGCAGCGCCGACGCTATATTGAAACGATTGCCCGTCGGGTTGCCCTCAAGCGCGTTTTAGAGCATCTGCAAACTCAAAGCCGTCCTGAAATTGAACCCGAATTTTATCGCTATCAAGCGGCTTTAGTGCAAGGGCAACTTAAGGATTTAGAAGACCAAGTGAGCGAACTGCGCCAACAGCACCCCGAAACCCGCGAATATGCGATTGAACGGCTGCGCGAAGAGTTGCTCGCGATTGAAGCAGACACCTATGCTGAATTTGTCCGCGCTGGACAACTCAATAACGAGCTATCGCCTTTCCTGCAAGAGGTACTTCACGATGGTGCTGAAAAAGTCGATTAGATACGCCCGTCGTCTGATTCGACCCTTATCTGACGTATCGCAGGAAAATCTCCTAGCGTTACACAACTCCCTGAAAAAAGAGGCAGCCCCCAGCCATAACTATCTGGTTCTAATTATCAGTTCCTGCTTAATTGCTACGTTTGGCTTAATTAACAATAGTGCGGCCGTCATCATTGGGGCAATGGTGATTGCGCCTTTGATGTTACCGTTGCGGGCGGTTGCCTTTGCTGCCCTAGAGGGGGATTTCCTGCTGTTTCGCAAGGGCTTTGTTTCGGTTGTCGTGGGGACTGCCATTGCGGTTTTCCTGTCGGCGATGGTGGGTTTGTTGGTGGGAATTCCTGAATTCGGTTCGGAAGTCCTGTCGCGCACTCAACCCACCCTAGTCGATTTGGGAATTGCGGTGGCGGCGGGAGGAGTCAGCGGTTTTGCCAAGTTACGCCCTGAAATTAATGATGCTGTAGCCGGAACTGCGATCGCGGTTGCTCTTATGCCTCCAATCTGCGTGGTGGGATTAACGCTTTCCCAAGGGAGTTGGACGTTTGGTTCGGGGGCGTTTCTGCTCTATCTCACCAACCTTTTGGGCATTGTTTTGGCTTGTATGCTGGTTTTTATTCTGTCTGGCTATACTAAGGCCAGTCATGCCCTGGGGGTCACTTTGGGTTTAACTGCGATCCTGCTATTACCATTGGGGATAAGTTTCTTTAATTTGGTGCGCCAAGCCCAACTGCAAGCGACGCTGAGGCGCAATCTTGTTAATCGAACGATTACCATTGGGCAACAAGTCCAGCTTGTTCGCACAGAAGTGAATTGGACAACCAACCCACCCGAAGCACATCTGACGATTCTGACGGCAAAACCCATCACCCCCAGACAAGTACGCCTAGTGGAGGAGTTCATTGCGAGGGAAATGGGACGACCGTTTACATTGGTGATTCAAGTCAGTCGAGTAGAATATGTCCGGGGAAGCGATGAAACTCCTACAGAAACCAATCCTTAAGGCGTTGTTGAGAAAACGCTTGCTCTGGAAACTGATGGTTGTATTGGGGTTTTGCCTATTTTGGTTCATTCCGGTGTATTTAGGTGCGGATGCAATGGAACCTCTGACGCACTTTTCCAGGGACAGGCTACAAATTATCCAGCGTTTGGCACAAGCGGATGTGGTTTTTCTGGGAGAAACGCACAACCGCCCGGAGGATCAGCGGGCGCAGTTAGAGATTATTCAAGCACTAGCTCAAAAGGGTAAGGTGGCGATCGCAATGGAGATGTTTCAGCGCCCCTACCAAGCGGCGATTGATGCCTATCTCCAGGGTAAACTTAGCGAAACTCAGCTTGTAGAACAAACGGAATACGAGCAACGCTGGGGCTTTCCGTGGGAAAATTATGCTCCAATTCTGCGGTTTGCTCAAGCCCAGCAAATTCCTGTTTTGGCGATGAATGCGCCTAGCGAAGTCACCCGTAAGGTTGCCGGTGGCGGGTTGGAGGCGCTAGCACCGGAGGATTGGCAATGGATTCCGCCTCGAAGTGAAATTCGCACGGATAATCAGAATTACCGCCAACTCTTGCGCGGGGTGTTTGAACAGCACCAAACTGGGGGGATGGGGAATAGCGATCGCTTGGAGCGTTTTTTCCTAGCTCAAGTGCTTTGGGATGAAACGATGGCTCACCATATCGTACAGTTTAGGCAGGCTCATCCCGACTACCAGGTGATTGCGATCGCCGGTCAAGGTCATATTATCTATGGCTATGGGATTCCGAGTCGAGTGGCGCGACGTTTGGGGCCTTCGGTTCGCCAATATTCGGTTTTGTTCAATTCTAGCGATCGCAATTTGGATGCAGCCGAAACTCCGATTGCTGACTTTTTCTGGTAGGCTGAACGTGCTGAAACGGATCGCCACATGACACAAATTAACAACCCGGCTGTTGTTTCTGAAGTCACTGAACTTTATCTAAAATACGAGCAAGCGCTTTGCAGCAATGATGTAGAGACGCTGATTGAATTGTTTTGGGATGCCGCAGAGGTGGTACGGTTTGGCGCAACAGAAAATCTCTATGGCAGTGCAGAAATTCAAGCCTTTCGCCAAGCGCGATCGCCAGTTAATCTAGAGCGAGAAATGTTTAATCTCAAAGTCGTGACGTTCAACGATAATATGGCCGCCGTCACGCTAGAATTTCGCCGCAAGGTTGGAGAAAAAGAACGTCTAGGACGCCAAAGCCAAATGTGGCATAAGTTTAGCGAAGGATGGAAAATTGTCTCCGCTCATGTTTCCTTTTTACCCGATTGAGCGGCCGGCAAATCTCAGCAATTTTACAGAGCTTTTTTCCTCAGTATTTGTCCGATCCGTATATTCCCGCTATCGTCAATCTTTGGGTGAGATTTACCTTAGAGAAGAAGCTCTCCTATCCTGCATTAATTTAAGATTGAGTAATTTTTCAAAATACCCGCCCTGCCCTAACCCGGTTCCATGATAAATTAAGAATATCTTAAAGATTCCTTCTTCCAGAGCTTATTTTCGCCGCCCCATCCTTGCTAGCCCGTACGTCCTCAGTAATAACACTGAGGAGAGCTTCAAGTTGCCTTTCGTCACGCTCCGCTTTACTCAACATTACCTTCGCGGATGAGCGCCATGAACCCGAACCTTCTCCTCTCAATTTTGCCTCCCAACTCTACACTGACTTCGTTTCAGCAATCCCTGCTGGTGATTGTTCCCACCGAACAACAAGCGGCTCGCTTTTGGATCGCCCTAGAAAAACTGCTGTTGGGCAATATCTGGTTATTAGAAGAATTTGACTGGCTGGTGGTCTACTCAGCCGATGGGCATTGTTGCGAATTTGTCAACCTTCACTTTTTTCTGGATTTCTTGCTCAATTAAGCGATCGCAAGTGAGGTTAACCTCAAACCTCTTGCAGAGCAAGAATCGCTTGCAATTGTTGTTGAAACGTCTGAGGCTGTTGTTCTCCAGAAATTTCCCCCAATATCTGATAAGTTTCTATCGGAAACTGGCACACCAAATAAGTCGGCCACTGCATTCCAACCTTTCTGGGATATTTCGCTAACAGAATAGCCCGATACTGTCTATAAGTTGCCGTATCTTGCATCTTAACATCTACCATCGTCAACCCCATCTCCTCAACCAGGCGACGGTCGAAACGCGACATCTGCTGACAAGTCGCGCACGTTAAAGAAGAAAATTTAATGACAACTGGATGCAACACTTAATCACCCACACGCTTTGTTTAGCGTAGCGAGAAATTTAAAAATAAAAAACCCCCAGTTGTCACCGACCGGGGGAATCAAAATCAGGGTGCATCTACCAATTCCTTATTCTGGGAAGACTCATCCCATCCGGAGAAAACGCGCTAAATTGTTTGCGCCTTCCTCCAATTGCAATATCGGGTAACTTTTTGCACGCGATCGCGTCTAGGAACCCGTAGGGAAACCGCTCAATCTCAAGCAATTGCTAATTTGAGTCATTGACTTCCCTGAATTTAGAAGCCGAGGGATGTATGGAGACTAAAGCGACTCCATCCAAATCATCATCCCCGGAACGTCGCTCAATTTTGGGACATAAACGGGAGTTCACAAAGGCTGTGACTCAAGAATTTCATCTTTCTGTCACCCCAGTAGGAGCAGACAAATATTTGGTGCGAACCGAATTAGTCGCCCCAGGCGTTAGACTCGCAGAGGAACAAGTCGAATGGCCGATTGACGAATGGCTCAATCAGGCAAAACATCTATTAAACGATCCGCTGACGGGATTATTGCAAAGTCAAGACCGCCATCGCTACTCATCTTTATATCACTCCACCGCCGATCGAGACGATTTCGGGGACGAAACGATCGCCACAGCCAGCGTACCCACCAGTCTAGTCAGTCTGGGGCAACAACTGTACGCCGCAATTTTTCAGGGCACCCTCCACGATAGCTGGATGATGGCCCAAGCGATCGCCAATCATAGCGGTGAAGTTTTGCGCCTGCGTTTGGGACTCAAGGATCGCCGCTTGGCTCGCCTTCCGTGGGAAGTCATGCACGCCGGGGGATTAAACACCGTTGAAGGGTTTCGTCCCCTCGCCACAGGCACCGATGTGGTGTTTTGTCGCTATCAACCCATTTTTACCGGTATAACCCCCCTAGAGACGCATCGGGGCCCCTTAAAAATCCTAATGGCGATCGCCGCCCCCACCGATCGAGAAACCCTAGAACTACAGCGCGAAGCGCGTCACTTGCAGGCTGAACTGCAAACCCCAGCCAGCGCCAACGCCCCAGAAATCCAGTTAACCATCCTCTCGCAGCCCGATCGCGAACAACTGGCTCAAGCGCTAGAACAGGGAGACTATCAAGTTTTCCACTATGCCGGACATAGTAACTTAGGCGCATCAGGCGGCGATATTTATTTAGTCAGCGAGCGTACTGGACTCACGGAAAAGCTGAGTGGCGAAGACTTAGCAGGCTTGCTGGTGAATAATGGGGTTCGCATGGCTGTATTTAACTCCTGTCGCGGTGCAGATGCGGCGACAGCGGAATGGTTTGATGAAGATCTCGGCCCCAGTCTCGGCGAACGCAATTTAGCAGAAGCCCTCGTCAGGCGGGGAATTCCGGGCGTTTTAGCAATGGCGGAACGCATCCCCGATCGGGTGGCGCTGACGTTGAGTCAGTTATTTTATCGCAATCTAAAACAAGGATATCCCGTCGATCTGAGTTTGAGCCGAGCGCGGGCAGGATTAATTGCAGCGTACGGTTCCCATCAACTCTATTGGGCTTTACCCATTCTGTTTTTACAACCGGGTTTTGACGGTCAATTGCTCGCTACCGCCCAAGAGGAACCTCAAGAGAGCGTTGGGGAAGATTCCCCGGAAACGGTCTCGTATTCCCTCAGCGAGACAATCAATCATTGCCTGCAACAAATTGCCGCCAATCCCCAAGATTACGAAGCCTATAATTTGTTAGGTTCGGCCCTCTATCAGCGTGCTGCTGTCGCCGATGCGATCGCGGCTTACGAAAAAGCCTTGCAGATTCATCCCAACTATGCCGATGCCCATAATAACTTAGGGGTGGTCTTTTACGAACAAGGACGGCTCGCCGATGCGATCGCCGCCTATCAACGGGCGTTAACCCTAAATCCAGACCACCAGAGCGCTAATGAGAATTTGACGTTAGCTTTGCAGCATTTAGAGGAAGACAGCGTTGAGGTTGCTCCTGTGGTGGAAGCGCCAACCCCTCCGCCCGTGACGCCTATTCCCGCTCAACCCCCGGCGGCGCGTCGATGGAAGTGGGGGTTAGGGTTGGGGGTATTATGCTCGGTTATTTTAACCTTTGGTTTATACCGTTCCCTTTCCCAACCGCCAACGGCGATTGAATTTCCACCCGTTCCGGCTACGTTAGGAGGCGATCCAAATTCCAGTGAAAGTATTACCGCCAGAGCCTCGCAGCATTTTCGTCAAGGAGAAATTGAGGCGGGGGTCAAAGATGTGGAAATTTTGTTAGACCGCGAGGTGTTGAATTTTGCCAATGCGGCGATCGCATCGGTTAGCGATCGCCAGTTAGATCGTCCTGAAATTAGTTTCCTGCGCGGTCGGATTGCTTGGCAAGCGATCCAAAAGGGCGATCCGAATTACAGCCTAGATGATACGCGCCGATTTTGGGAGCAAGCCGTTAGGGGCGATAGTACGAATTTAACGTATCAAAACGCCTTGGGCTTTGCTTACTATGCCGAGGGCGAATTGCGACGGGCGAATCAAACGTGGTTGCGGGTACTCGAACTTGCAGAAACTCAAGGAAGCGCTACCTCGCCGAGTGCAGAAGCCTTAACCGCCTACGCTGGCTTGGCTCTAGTTTCCTACGAAGCCGCCCAAGCTCAACCGCCCGCGCAGCGTCTAGAAGGGTTGCAGCGGGCGCAGGAGTTATATCAATTGGTTTTATCAACCGATCCGACTCGCTTTAGCTTGGAGGCGTTGGGTAGAAATTGGTTATGGACGCCAACGGCTTTACAGAATTGGCGATCGCTCTCTCAATCTTCTGGGGCGGGCTGAAGTTGGGGATCGCGTTGGGGGGCTTTGAGCGATCGCAATTCGGTTTCTAAGGCTTCAACCCGTTCGAGCAGCTTTTGGTTGGTATCCTGAAGCTGTCGCGTCTGGGAACTTAAAAACGGATCGCTCTCCCACCAGTTAATCCCCATTTCCTTGGCTTTGTCTACTGAAGCGATTAACAAGCGTATCCGAATGCTCAACAGTTCGGTAGAACCCACAGAGACGGAAATATCCCCTGCAATCACAATTCCCTTATCCAGAACCCGTTCTAACACATCGGCTAGGGTAGAACTTCCCGTCGAGGTGAGGCGAGGGGGGCTAGAAGAGGTGCGAGAGGGGGTAGAATTCACGATAATTGAGCCTCTTGGACATAAATGCGATCGTCGTTCAGCTTTATTATGCCTTTCTGAATCAGCGAACGGAGCGCATTCACGGTTTCAACCCGATTTAGACTCAGGCTGGCTTCAATTTCTGAAAGTTTTGCCCCTTGGTTGTGCTGGACATACTCATAAATGCGTTGGCTGAGGTTGGGCGGCGCGGGGGGTTCAACGGCGGGTTCTTCAGCGAGCAAAGGGGGCGTTTCTGGAACGTCGGCGGGTTCGTTTTCCGCCAGTTGATTCAGTTGTTCAAATAAAATTTGGGTAGACTCAACTAGGGTAATAGAAGTGCGAGACAGCAGCACGTCGGCGCAGACTTCGCGAAACTCGTCGTTCCGGGCGAGGGCGGGTATTTGATGATCTTGGCAAATTTTCGCGATCGCAATACTCGGCCGCAAGCCAGAAGCGAGATCGGCTTTAGCATTGGCTCTAAAGTTCTGAACCAGGGCGGTAATTTTCTCGGCGGCTTCAATACTCGTCCCTGTGCGCTGAACCAAGATTTCAATTTGCGTCAGTTGGTCGGGTTCGGGCATATCTAAGGTAATCAACCGATCCATCAGCGCATCTTGGGTGGCGTGTACCCCGCAATATTCCGCCGGGTTGGAGGTGAAAATTGCCCGAAACTGCGGATGAACGCGCAGGTATTCGGAACGGTTTTGCGTGGGGGGTAAGGCGATCAGTTTTTCTTCTAAAACCGAGAGCAAGATATTATTCACTTCCGGGCGCGAGCGGTTAAACTCGTCGTACACCAAGGTAAACCCTTCTTTTGCGGCTAGGGTGAGGCGCGAGTCTACCCAGCTTTGTTGAAGTTCGTCTTCGAGTTTAATGACGCTGTGGATGTAGTTATCGACCACTTGCTTGCGCTTGTAGCCTGTTTGCGAACCCACTAAATCGCTACTTTTGAGTTCGTCGTCTCCGAAAATCAGAACCAAGGGACGGGCTAACAAATCGGCCAGATGCAGGGCGAGGGTGGTTTTTCCGGTTCCCGCAGGTCCGCGCAGGTGAATGGCAAATCCCGATTGCAGGTAACGCAGCGATCGCCTCGCGAGGCGATCGATGGCGGGGGTGTTGACGAAGCCTCTAGAACGAGCATGGAGAACGGTAGGCATAGTTGATCGCTAGTTGGGGAAGTAGAGGCGATCGCGCTGAACGATGGAGCCTTTGCGAATCAGGGCGGAGAGTAAATCGACGGTTTGAACGCGGTTGAGTCCGAGTTGGGATTCAATGTCGGTTAGCCGCGATCCAGGCGATCGCACAATATAATTGTGAACTTTTTCTTCGAGGCTCGGTGCTGAATGCTTTAGAGCAGGGGGAGAAACTCTGACAGGCGGGCGCGTTGGGGGCGCAATGACGGTGACTTTTGGTCTTCTCGTCGCGGTTGGGGAGGGGACAACGGGCGCATTTCCCCACACTTGGGTTTTTAGGGCTTGATGCTCTTGCTGGCGGAGCGATCGCAGTTGCGTCAGTTGTTCGCCTAGGGCTTGGGCTTGGATCAGTCTAGCACTGCGGGCTTGGGCGAGTTGTTGCTGAAGTTGCTGGGCGCGGGATTGTCGCAGCAGTTCGTAGTCTTGTAACAAGGTTTGTACGTCGGCGCTTAAGTGGGTTTCAAAGTCGCTTAAGGCTTGCTGAAGCTGCTGGGCTTGTTGGCGTCGCTGCTGTTGGGCGTGCTGTAAATCGGCTTGGGTTTGCGCCTTGAGTGAGTCTAAAAATTGATGGAGTTCTTGCTGAAATTGGGTGGCTGCGATCGCTCTTTGGGCCGCATTTAAGGTTAAAAGATCCTGAATCTGTTGATGCAACTTCAGAACATAGGCTTGTAAGTCGAGTTGGCGGGCGGCGCTGTTTTGAGCAAGACTGGCGCGATATTGTCTTAACTCGTTTCGCAATTGCTCGGACTCAAGAGTTCGCTGGGCGTTCAGGGTTGCTAGGGTTTCTTGAACTTGCGCCGATCGTTGAGCGGTTTGTTGCTGGCGCTCTTGGCGGAGCCTCATCCATTCTTCTACTAATGCCATTTCTCCGCTTCCTTTGAAGGTTGAGAAAGTATTGAATCTTTCCACAAAAATCCAATACTTTCTGCAAGAAGATTATTTGTCAATGATTCGTTAAGCAACCGGCATTGCAGGAACTGCGGCTTGGGAAGTTAAACCCACCGCTTCTGCATATTTCAAATAAGTTTCAACCGAGGCAATCACAATTCTTGCTTCAATTGCTAGCAGTTCAATCCCGACTAAAGAAACGCGCACCCAAGCGTCTACAACAATCCCTTTATCTAGAATCCGATCGACAACTTCAGCTAAACTAGACGAGGAGTTTACTTTTTCAACAGCCATGTTTTTATTCCCTACAATTCTTGTTTGGGATAGGTAGATTTCACCACAAAAACTTTATAAAGTCTTTTAAGAATTTCTGTGGCTAGATACTAGAATAAGCGCTATCAATCTCCGTGATATTCGTGGAATTACGGATTCCTAGACAATCCTCTCAAAAGTTTATAATTGATGTGGGTTTATAAAGTTTTTTTTCAATCAAGGATCGAGGATTGCGATCGCTCAGTTGCCCGTCACCAGCCCCCTGTACGAATTGTCTGGACTAATCAGTCCGATTAACAGGACTAATCCCAAGCGTTCGCCATTTTGTCATAAAATTTTAACAATGCCGTCACGCGCGATCGCTCAACCCCTCGCTAATGAGTTACTACATTGCCCCTAGCTTCCTCAACAAACTCGCCATTCACATCACCAAAAACTTTCTCGACATTCCCCGCGTCAAAGTTCCCCTCATATTAGGGATACACGGGCGTAAAGGCGAAGGGAAATCCTTTCAATGCGAACTCGTCTTCGATCGCATGGGGGTAGAAGCCATCCATATCTCAGCCGGAGAACTCGAAAGCCCAGATGCAGGCGATCCGGCGCGACTGATTCGCTTGCGCTACCGAGAAGCCGCCGAACTGATTCGCGTACGCGGTAAAATGGTAGTCTTGGTGATTAATGACCTCGATGCTGGAGCCGGACGGTTTGATAGCGGTACCCAATACACCGTCAACACTCAGCTAGTCAACGCCACCTTAATGAACATTGCGGATAATCCCACCAATGTTCAACTTCCAGGCAGTTACGACGATACCCCCCTCCATCGCGTCCCCATTTTAATTACCGGAAATGACCTATCCACCCTGTATGCACCCTTAATTCGCGATGGGCGCATGGAAAAATTTTACTGGGAACCCAGCCGAGACGATCGCGTTGGGATTGTGGGCGGGATTTTTGGCGAAGATGGGCTATCGCGTTCTGAGATTGAACAACTCGTCGATACGTTTTCTAACCAATCAATTGACTTTTTTGGCGCATTGCGATCGCGCCTCTACGACGAGCAGATTCTTCAGTTTATCCAACAAGTCGGTTACGATCGCGTTTCCGCCCGCGTCGTCAATAGCAACGACAAACCCCCAGAATTCAAGAAACCCGATTTCTCCCTATCTCGCCTGATTGAATTCGGGCAACTGATGCGCGATGAACAGCAACGCGTAGAAACAACCCGCTTAGTGAAAGAATACAACGAAGCGCTACGCCAAACCCCCACAACCCCGGCTGCGCCGCCTCCCCCGCCACCCCGACACCCTCAACCCGAAGGGAATGGACACAGCAAGCCTACCCAACTGAGTGCAGAGGTACGCGAACAACTGCAAACGATTCTGAGTGGGGGATATCGGGTTGGCTTAGAATATGCAGATCGGCGTCGGTTCCGCACCTCCTCCTGGAAAAGCCAATCGATTGATTCCAACCGCCCAGAAGAGATTGAAGGTGCGATCGCCTCTGCTCTCAAGCAACATACCGGAGACTATGTGCGCTTGGTGGGTATCGAACCCAACGCTAAACGCCGGATTGTCGAAACCATCATTCAACGTCCCTAGAAAAGTGGGAAAAAGTTGCCGAAGTTGAGCGAGAAACTGCTATAATTTTTATAGACCTGGACCCATGCGGTGAGGACGCCCAAATCTTGTCAGGACCGGAAGGTAGCAGCAATACGGGATGCTCGTCACAGGCGTGGAATCCGGGTCGCCTGGTTTTTAGGAGCATGAGCGCGTATGGCGGGCTTCGGCGATATCGTGAAAAAGGCTTTTTACCTCGGTGTAGGGATTGCTTCCTACGCAGGCGAGAAGGCTGGCGAAAACCTTGGCGAACTGCGAAAACAAGCTCAAAAAATCGCTGATGAAATGGTCGCACGCGGCGAAATTACCACAGAAGAAGCGCGTCGCCTGGTTGATGAAATGGTAAACCGCGCCCAACAATCGGTACCGACATCGCCACAAGAAACGCAAAAGCCGACTGAACCGCGTCGCATTGAAATTTTAGACGAAGAAGAATCGACACCCACCAACAATAGCGAAGAGAAAGTCGATACTTTACGCGATCAAGTTGCAGCGTTGCAAGAAGAATTGCGCCGCCTCCAACGGGAGTAAACTTTTCTTTCGGATTGTGACGGTAGCTGGACGGGTAAGCGAGAATTGTTCATAACTTGACCGCTCGATTGAATTCAAGATGGGTCAAGGTTGTATTAGATCCAGCTTGGATTTATTGTCTCATGGAAGATTGGCAAAAAGATTTTGAAAACCTCTTTGACTCGCTGACTTTAGGGGTAGAAAAATTCTTGATTGATGTCACCCACGACTTTACAGAGTTTCTAGATGCGATCGCCGATGCATCGGAAGAGGTTTTTGAAAACCTGCAAGACTCCATGTTTGTTGAGTTTGAACAAACCTTGCGCGATTTTGTTGAACCCATCTTAGAAACCTATATTGATTTTGATGATAACTTGACAGAGATTTATTATCCCGGTCAACAAGCAGTCGATCCGCTGTTAAATAACCATCCGGCTTGCGTGGGTTGCCATCACTACCACGGTCAAGTTTACAACGGAAATCTCTTCGTTTGCGGGATGCATCCCTATGGTTGGGATACGGCGGAGTGTCCCGACTGGGAACAGAACTGAAGCCAATTGAAAGATGCTTCAGCCGCTTTCAGACTTTTTGGCGCATCCTCCGGCGTTGTCTGGGTCAACCGTTCGCTATGAGTATCAGGGAAAATGTCCCCAAACCGGAGAACCACTCAGGCTACCTCGAACGGCTGAAGTCGAAGCGATCGCCCTTGGCTTAATGCGCCAACTGGATCAAGATCCAGCATACGCCAGAGAAGGCAAAATGTATGGCGTCTTGCTCGTAGAATTGCCGAATGGGGAAAAACAAGTTCTCAGGGCATTTTCGGGTTTACTTTTTAGTCAAAGTATGGTAAGGGGTTGGGTGCCGCCGATTCCCGGACGCGATCGCCTTCGGTTTGCAGAAACGCAAACCCTCGCCAAACTCAACGCCATAAAAGACGAACTACTCCACCTGCAACAACTTCCCGAACGCCAGGACTATCAGAACCACCTGCAAGAGTTTGAACAGCGTTTTAGCCAACTGCGCGATCGCATTTCTCAACACAAACGCCAGCGCCAAGCAGAACGCCAAATTCTCCACCAAACCCTAACCGGAGAAGCGCTGCTAACCGCCTTAGAAGCCTTAAATCAAGAAAGCCGTTTAGAAGGGATCGAACAACGCCATCTCAAACGCGATCGCGATCGCATTTTACAACCCCTGCAAGCCAAAATCCAAGCCAGCGATCGCCGCATCAGCGAACTGAAACAACAGCGCAAAACCCTATCGCGTCGGCTGCAAAACCAAATGCACGCCGCCTACTCCTTAACCAACTTTTTAGGACAATCTTTATCTTTAAACCAACTTTCGCCAACCTTACCCACGGGAACCGGAGATTGTTGCGCGCCAAAACTCCTGCATTACGCCGCCACCCATCAACTCAAACCCCTAGCAATGGCTGAATTTTGGTGGGGGCCAAGCAAAGCTGATAAAATCCAAGGAGAGTTTTATGGGGCCTGTGTCGAACGCTGTCAGCCGATAATGGGATTTTTGCTCGCCGGATTATCTTCTCAAGCAGATAGGCTAGAAATCCCCATTGTGTATGAAGATGAATGGCTGATTGTCGTTAATAAACCCACGGGTATTCTATCCGTCCCCGGACGAGAGTTTACCCCAAATGTCCTCAGCCATCTGCGCCAGCGCTTACCGGATGGGGAAAACTTAATAGCAGTCCATCGCTTAGATCGAGATACCTCTGGTTTGTTAATGCTAGCGCGTCACTTAAACGTCTATCGGCAACTCAGCCAACAATTTCAACAACGACAGGTGCAGAAACGGTATGAAGCGCTGCTTTCTGGTTGCTTGGAAGCTGAGAGAGGTATCATTTCCTTACCCCTGTGGGGAGATCCGCAAAACCGGCCCTATCAGACTGTAGATGAAAAACGGGGTAAACCAAGCGTTACGGAATTTCAGGCGATCGCAACTCAAGATAATTGTACCCGGATCGAGCTTAAACCGATTACAGGGCGATCGCATCAACTCAGGGTGCATTGTGCCGATCCGCGCGGTTTGGGTATCCCTATTTTAGGCGATCGCCTTTACGGATGTGGCGAGGATGCTAGTCGCTTACATCTCCACGCCAAAGCCTTAACCTTTGAGCATCCTGATTTAGGAAAAGCGATAGAATTGCGATCGCCTGTCCCTTTTTAACTCAAAATAGACACCAATCCTCAATCAAACCTGATACGAAATCCGTCTATAAAGTGACACTATCGAGAACTCAATCCAGCGTGCATCACCAGTATCTGGGATCGCTCAAGGCTTCAACACACGTACACTTGCCAGATAATGTCTCTATAGAATCACCAGACAAAGATTGACCAAGCCATCCTTTTGGTTGCGAAAGCGTGAAAGGAGCTTTTACCGTCTCGGACGAAATGGTACGGAAGCCGACTTTATTGTAAAACGCTGGGTCTCCATAGGTCAGTGCAACGCTCGCTCCCTTTTTCTTCAATTCACTGAGACCATAATCGATCAAAGCCTTGCCTATACCTTTGCCTTGATGGTCGTTGTGTACGGCCACAGGCGCTAGAATGAACGAATCGATACCATTCTCAAAATTTAACCGACTAAAGAAGATAGAACCCACTATTTGGCTATTATCTGCGGCGATAAAGCAGTACAGATCGCGCTCATCTGTTTTCTCAAGCAGATCCTTTGCTAACTGACTAATTAGTGTTCCTTCAGCTTCTCCCTCAGACTTTGTGAATACAGATTTAAAAAGCGACACGATAGCCGGTGAGTCATTCTGTGTATGACGCCTGAAATCCATAGTAGAAAGGGTATCCATATCTAAAGTTGACAGGATAGATTTTTTTGAGCGCTAATAGGCAACTCAATTATCAAATTCGTCCCTTGACCTAGGGTGGAAATACATTGAAGATTGCCCCCATGATCTTCAACAATAATTTGATAGCTAGTGGCCAACCCCATCCCCGTCCCTTTACCCACTGGTTTTGTCGTAAAAAAGGGATTAAATATTTTCTTTTGAACCTCTAAACTCATTCCACAGCCATTATCCTCAATGGAGATACAAAGCCAGTTTTCTTGGGAAAGCGTTGTTGTAATTGTAATTTCTCCCTGGTAATCTTCCTCTGCCTCTAATTCCAGATAAGAACGCTGTTGTTCAATGGCATCCACCGCATTAGACAGGAGATTGAGAAAGACTTGATTTAATAAACCGGAATAACATTCAATCCTGGGAATATCACCGTAATTTTTAATGACATTAATTTTGGGTTCTCCGGCTCGTCCATTGAGTCGATTTTGCAAAATGACGAGCGTACTATCCAGACTTTCGTGCAAATTGACTCGCTTGAAATCGGCTTCATCTAAACGAGAAAAAGTCCTTAAAGACTTGACAATATCTCGAATTCGCGAAGCTCCAGTTTTCATAGAATTGAGTAATTCGGGAAAATCACTAGCGAGATAGTCAAAATCAATGGCTTCTAGTTCGGTCGCGATCGCGCTCAACGGTTGGGGATAAGATTGCTGATAAAGCTGAACCAAAGAAATCAATTGTCTGGCATAGTCCGAAGCGGGGTGGAGATTGCCATAAATAAAACTAACCGGATTATTAATTTCATGGGCAATCCCTGCCACCAATTGTCCCAAGGAAGACATTTTCTCAACCTGAATCAAGCGAGTTTGGGCTTGTTGGAGTTCCCAATAGGCTTGGGAAAGTTCGCTAGATTTCTCTTCAGATGCCCGATAGAGTTCGGCTTGTTCGATTGCGATCGCAACTTGGTTTGTGACCTCCTGCAACAGTTCAATTTCTTCAGAACTCCAGGGGCGATCGCCAGCAATTCGCCCCAGTTCAAATCCGCCAATCTGCTGACCTGCCGTATGAATGGGAATGCAAACATAAGCAGAAATGCCATGAGTTTGGCAAAACGATCTTAACTGTTCGTCGGATAGCTGACTTGAGCGATCGACGCAGTAAACTTGACCTTGAAAAATCTTCTCAAACCCGATTAAAAAATTATCAGGCGCGTACTGACCTAACCAACTGGGTAGTTCGGGAACTTTGCGTTCCATCACAATTTCCCAACTTGGCGAGTTAGCTTGGGCGCGATACCAACCAAACGTACAAATATCAACTTGAATGGCACTGTAAATCGCATTCACCGCATTTTGTAAAATCGTCTCTAAATCTAAAGAGCTGCGAATTTGCGTGCTGATAGAGTTGACCAGTTGCGTGCGAACCAATAGCCCTTGTAACTGAGCTTCCGCTTGTTGGCGTTGCGTTTCAATGGCTTTGCGATCGCTAATATCTTGCACGTATCCCAGAAAATGAGCGATCTGACCTTGGGGAGTGTAGGCAACCTTGGTAAAGTCGTACAGCCAGCAATATTCGCCATCGGCGCGACGCAGGCGATATTCCTGTTCGTAGTATCGCTCGCCTGCTTGAAGGCGGTTTTGGATGTCTTGGGCGACTCGCATCCGATCGTCGGGATGGACGAGATCGACATAATGCGATCGCGTCTGGAGAAAAAATTCGGGTTCGTAACCCAACTGCGATCGCACGTTGGGCGAAACATACTCCACCGGCCAACCTTCAGCATTTTGCCACTTAAAGACCACCGTCGGGCCGCCGATAAACAGACTCCGTTCTTCGCGCAGTGCAATTTCTGCCTGTTTGAGGGCGCTAATATCGCGGATCGCAAATAGCACCTTATCCCCTTCCACCGGAATCACCCGCACTTCTTCGTAGTAGAGCGTGTTGTCTATCCAGGTTTCTTGCTCGTAAGCTTGAATTTCTCCGGTTCGGACGACCTGTTCTAGATGATAGCGCTGTCGCCGAGCCACTTCCGGAGGTAAGGTATCTTCGAGACGCTGACCGATGGGATTGATTGAACTTTCAATCAGATCGGGAAAGCTAGGATTGTGAAGATAGTTGAGATAGACGCCCTCTGCATTGACGTAAAACAACAAATCGGGGATAGACCTTAAAATGGCTCGATTTTCCGCCTCGCTCTGTTGCAGCGCCAGTTCCATTTGTTTGCGATCGCTAATATCGCGGATCATGAACAGCACTTTGTCAGCTTCTACCGGAATGACGCGGACTTCTTCGTAATACAACTTGCCATCGATGCGTACCTGCTGTTCGTAAGTTTGAACTTCGCTCGTATCTAAGGCAATCTGGATGTAAAAAAGCTGTCGTTGCGCGACCTCTGGGGGTAAAACATCGGTGAGAGAGCGATTGATGGGATTGACACCCGCATCGACAAGGTTAGCAAACTGGGGCGCGTGAAGGTAATTGAGATAAACCCCGCTACGGTTAACATAAAACATTAAATCGGGAATAGCTGACATGATTGCCCGATTTTCGGCTTCGCTTTGAGATAAGGCGAGTTCGGCTTGCTTGCGATCGGTAATATCCCGAATCACGACGAGGACTTCATCAACCTGTAGCGGTACCATCCGCATCTCTCGCCACCGCATTCGATCGTTAATCACCAGACTAAATTCACAGCTTTGCAACTCTCCCGTTTGTAACGCTCGCTCGGCGGCGGCGAGTCTTTGAGCCGCAACTTCACAGGGAAGAAAGTCATACAGATGGCATCCCACCATCTCTGAGGCTGGTACCGTTATCGGAAACACGCTGCTCGGCTTCACTTCTAAACAAATACCATCGCGCCTCATCCGAATGATTAAATCGGGCAAGGCTTCCCACATGGCTCGCTTCATCGCTTCGCTGTGTTGTAAAGCCAGTTCGGCTTGTTTGCGATCGCTAATATCTTGGACGATGGCTAAATCGGAGATGGGGTTTCCTTGAGGATCTCGCAAAATCGACAGAACCGAATTCGTCCAAACAACGCTGCCGTTTTTATGGATGTAACGCTGCTCCAGAATACAGGAGTCAATATCGCCGTTATAGAGTTGGCGAATCAGTTCGGATTTCCCGGTAAGGTCGTCGGGATGCGTCACCTGTTGAAAGGTCAGTTGCAAGAGTTCTGTCTCGGTATATCCTAAAAGCTGACAAAACCCTGGGTTGACTTGGATAAAGCGACCGGATAGATCGGCTTGATTGATGCCAACCCCTGCTTGTTGAAAGATTGCCCGAAATTTATCTTCGCTTTGCTGCCACTCTTTTTCTGCGTGCTGGCGATCGCTCATCTGATGTTCTAGCACCATCTGGTAGCAATTATGGGTTAATTGCAATTTTGCTTGAGTTTCCTCCAGTTGGCGAGTTCTTTCTAGCACGCGCTGCTCTAGTTGTTGCGTCAGTTGTTGAATTTTGGCTTCCGCTTGTTTGCGCTCTGTAATATCCCGAATAATTGAGAGGTGACAATGGGGAATAAAATGAGCGGTGGCGGCGTACTCCACCTCGCGGATCGCGCCATCTGCTCGCACGAGGCGAAATTCTCCCCGCATTTGACCTTGTTGTTGAAACTGCTGCCAGGTTGGGGTAAAGTCTACTCCAGGCTCGGTAAACTCAGCAATGCAGCGACCGATCAGTTCTTCACGCGGCAAACCGAAGAGTTCGCAAGCGGCCCAATTCACCTCAATATACTGACCCTGGTCATCTGCGATCGCCATTGCGTCTAAAGCCGTTTCAAATAAGCTCCGCAGTTGACGATCTCTCAAAGATAATGGGGTCAGATCGCTTGGCTCTAACACTGCATCGTCAGAGTGACTCAGAGGGGTGAGAGGTTGGTTCATTAGACATTGGAAAGCGCAACAACAACTTAGCCAGACTGCAAGTACACCCAAAGTTCTTGTGATTCCAAGTTATAGCCCAAGAGAGTATCCAACATCCACCTGCGGGTTGTCTCCACTGCTACATCAAGCAAGAAATCTTTCCCTAGTATCATCTACTTCACAAGCTCTTGTGTGCCACCTCATCAAACCTTAAGATTGCTTCCGTCTAAAAAGTTAGTGTAAAACAATCTTGTTTTTCTGAAAAAACCTCATAAAATATAGCGTCTAGCGCTTACAGCCTCACTCCAAATCTTGAATATTTAACCGCATACAACAAGTGGCGTTCCTTCCCAAACCAGCAGAATGAGAGAGAAACGCCAACCTTTGCTACCCCCCTCGCACCTGGGGGAACCGCATTCTTAAGGTCAAGGTTTTGGACTCCGTATCTCAGTAATCCTTCAACCCAAACCTGTTGTTTTAGTTACTTAGAAGAAGGCTTAAAAGCAGCGGAACCGATAAAGCGAGCCGCCGCACCCAACTCGCGCTCAATTCGCAACAGTTCGTTAAACTTAGCCACCCGTTCGCCGCGACAGCCAGAACCCGTTTTAATCAGGCCGGAACTGGTAGCGACCACCAAATCGGCGATCGTGGTATCTTCAGATTCGCCAGAACGGTGAGAAACAAAACACTTGTAATTGTTGTGTTTTGCCAGTTCAATGGTATCTAAGGTCTCTGAGAGCGTGCCGATTTGATTGAGCTTAATTAAAATGGCATTGGCCAGCCCGCGATCGATACCCTCTGCCAGAATTTTAGAATTGGTACAGAATAAATCGTCGCCAACCAATGCAACCGTTGCTCCAATCTTGTCGGTTAGCATTTTCCAGCCATCCCAATCATTTTCGCCCATCCCATCTTCCAGGGAAACAATCGGATACTGTCTGGCCCAAGAAGCCCACAGTTCCACCATTTCCTCAGAAGACTTAGCGGACTGGTCGGACTTGAAAAAGATATACTTGCCATCTTTCCACATCTCGCTAGTTGCCGGATCGAGACAAATCGAGATATCCTCACCCGGTTTGTAACCCGCTTTGGCGATCGCCTCTAGGATGACTTCCACCGCTTCCTCATTGGATTTCAGGTTCGGTGCAAACCCCCCTTCATCGCCAACCCCGGTACTGTACCCTTTTTGATGCAGAATCGACTTCAGCGCGTGAAAGGTTTCCATCCCCATCCGAATCGATTCCGCAAAGGAGGGCGCATTGTGAGGCGCAATCATGAACTCCTGAAAGTCTACATTATTATCGGCATGGCGACCCCCGTTAATCACGTTCATGCAGGGAACGGGCAACAAAGAAGCATTCGCCCCACCCAGATAGCGATACAAAGGAAGACCTAAAGAATGAGCCGCCGTTCTCGCCACCGCTAAAGACACAGCCAGAATCGCATTGGCTCCTAAGTTGGCCTTATTCGGCGTCCCGTCAATCTCAATCATCAGCCGATCGATGGCTCGCTGCTGCGTCACTTCGAGATCGAACAATTCTGGGGCGATTTGCTCGTTAACGTTCTCGACGGCTTTGAGGACGCCTTTACCCCCGTAGCGTCGAGGATCGCCATCGCGCAATTCAACAGCCTCTTTTTCACCTGTGGATGCACCAGAGGGAACAATGGCTGAACCCGTTGTGCCATCTTCTAAGACAACGTGCGCTTCAACTGTGGGATTACCTCTTGAATCTAAGACTTCATGGGCGCTGATGTCCGCGATCCGCATAACGAATTCTCCTTAAAAGTGAGGTCAAGAGAGGACAAGTCTCAAAAAACCTAATTTTAGGATGAAACGACCAGGGAGGCATACACAAACAGGGTTTATCAGTTGTAAAGTCAATGATTTCTTTAGAATTATCTAGATTTCAGAATCAACTATGATAGGCTAGCGGATTGAGAATTGAGAGGAGCGAGCGATGAGCAAAGTACGGGTGGGTTTACTGTTCGGCGGTCGTTCGGGCGAACATGAGGTTTCGATTAATTCCGCTAGGGCGATCGCCAAAGCGTTGAGTTCGGGGGAAAATCAACAGAAGTACGAACTGCTGCCCACTTATATCCAAAAGGATGGCCGCTGGCTTCCCCAAGCCGTTAGCCAGCAAGTGTTAGATTCGGGTAAACCGCTACCGGAGTCAGCTAGCCTTGCCGATGCTCCTTATTTTGCTGCCGATGCTGCAACTCAGGTGGATGTCTGGTTCCCGGTTTTGCACGGCCCCAATGGGGAAGATGGGACGATCCAAGGCTTATTAAAATTGATGCAAGTGCCCTTTGTGGGTTCTGGGGTTTTAGGTTCGGCGCTGGGCATGGATAAGATTGCGATGAAAATGGCGTTTGCTCAAGCTGGGTTGCCCCAAGTTAAGTATGTCGCCGTAACGCGATCGCAAATTTGGTCTAACCCCTGCGTTTTCCCCAAAGTCTGCGACCAAATTGAAGCCGAACTGGGGTATCCCTGCTTTGTCAAACCCGCAAACTTAGGGTCTTCTGTGGGAATTAGCAAAGTGCGATCGCGATCCGAACTCGAAACCGCCCTCGATAATGCTGCCAGTTACGACCGTCGAATTATTGTAGAAGCGGGCGTCACCGCTAGGGAATTAGAATGCGCCGTTTTAGGGAACGATGAACCCAAAGCTTCTACCATCGGTGAAATTAGCTTCCAAAGCGACTTCTACGACTACGAAACCAAATACACAGAAGGCGTTGCCGACTTAGCCATTCCCGCACCCGTCCCCGATGCGATCGCCTCCCAAATTCAAGCCTGTGCCATTAAAGCCTTTCTCGCTGTCGATGCGGCTGGATTAGCTAGAGTAGACTTTTTCTATATCGAAGCGACCGGAGAAATCTTAATCAACGAAATCAACACGATGCCAGGATTCACCGCCACCAGTATGTATCCCATGCTGTGGGGTCATAGCGGCGTTCCTTTCCCGGAACTCGTCGATCGACTAGTGCAACTCGCCTTAGAACGCCACGAACCTGCGAGAGATAGCCGATCGGAATAATTTTTTACCCCCGAATGATTGACCGTTGTCCCTAGGCAGATCAAAATTGACAAATGACGCAATCCAAGCCGTTTTATGACTGAGCAGTTGTCAACCTCTCCCAACCGTCTGAGTGCTGCTACCCTTCAACTCATTCAAAATCGTCCGTTTTTAGTGTGGATTAGTGGATTAACCCTAATGGTGAGCGTAGCGGCGATCGCCGGAACGGGTTTGCTAAGTCCTGGTCCGATAGAAGAAGAAACCCAAACCACAGAAGCGATCGCACCTCCCGCACCTGCCGCTATTGGCAGACCAAACCCTCAAGTCCAGACCCCAGACCTGCCTTGGTGGTTCTTTGGGGGACTCGCGCTAGGGTGTATGGGGGGCAGTTGGCTGATCGCCCGTTACCTGTTAAGCAGCAGTCCGCGATCGCCACAACCCCAACCTCAGCGTCGCCCTCCCACTCGCAACCCCGTTTCACCTCCCCAAGAAACTCATGCGAAGGTTGAACCCGTTGTAACTGTAATGCCTGCTGAGGAAATCCATCCCCTAGATGGAACAGAAGATCTAGCAGAAATCATGGATATCCGCAAGCGCAAATCCCTTTCAGCCGTGTTGCGGGGATATTGAAGAGGGAGTTGGGAATTGGGAGTTGGGGGTTGGGGAAGAGGATGGGGGGAAGAAGGGAATCTGAATCTACTATGCTCGTGTTAGTAGTCCTGACCAAAAACAAGACCTCATTTGGGCGAGCCATTGCACCATCCGAGGCGATCATCCAGTAATATACCAGCGATAGGTATGACGATCGCTCAATTTAAGCTCTCTTCCCTGAAGTTCCATTTGACCTTCAAACTGAGATAGGGTAGAGAGCTTTTCTGATTGTCCGTCGTGCAAGTATTGAGAGAGTTCTGGGTTCGTTGGACCGCAGCAATCTAAAAACCAAGCGTGCAAACCCACTGTATATTGTAGGGGAAGGGTTCCAGTTTGCACTGGGGAGAGTTCGCACGCTACTCCAACCAATTCTGCCTCCTCTGCAATTGTGACCGAAGAAGGTTGGCGCGATCGCTTGCTGCTCGATCTCACAGGATTGCCCAATTCAACCCTTCCCTGTTGCGAGTGAAATCTGATTGTCCTTGCCTAATTTAAGTTCTGATACGGCCCGGAGTTCAACCCCCTTCTCCTCACTCAAGCCCTCAATTTCATTTTTTCTGGCGATGGAGAGAAGTTAAGATTTTTGTAGCAGTGTATCCTACCCATCGGAGAAACGCCTATGCATCAGACTCTCTCAAAACCGACTCAAATGATGACAACTTCCCCCACTCAAGCACCCGAACGGACAAACCAAGTTGTCAAAAAGCCGTATCCTAATTACAAGGTGATCGTACTCAACGATGACTTCAACACCTTTCAGCACGTTGCTAACTGCTTAATGAAGTATATTCCCAATATGACGAGCGATCGCGCTTGGGAGCTAACCAACCAAGTCCATCATGAAGGACAGGCGACCGTTTGGGTAGGCCCGCAGGAAATGGCGGAACTTTATCACCAACAACTGAGTCGCGCTGGCTTAACAATGGCACCCCTAGAACAGGCTTAAACCTATGGCAAAATCTGAGGGAGGGAGACTCGTCTGGAATCATTCCACTCACCTAGACGGTTTAATTCCGGTATTAGAACGTCTAGCCAACGCTAGTGGCATTAAAACCATTACCCCAGGGGTTCTCAGTCGAGTGAAAGCGCATTCGCCGAAACTGAAAATTCGCCTGTCTGTACCCATTCGCGGCGGGTTTAAAGCTATTGCGCGTCAGGGGAAAACGGCCCAAGAGGTGTTTATTCTCACAACCCTCTCTCAAACGGAACTGGAAGAGGCGATTTCTCAGGCGATATCCAAGTGACGATTTGGGGTGACAGTCAACTATTTTTATGATTCTTAAAATTTTGTATTCTATTTTTAGCAAGTCAAAATAGAGCAAAACAATAGTCTGACGTGCTTTGCGAGATTCTGTTTATATATCTTAAACAATGAATTGCGTTAAATCTTTTTTCAGTTTGCTCTAGGGCCTGGGGTTCATGCGCTTCAATGGGGAAATCGACCACTTGCGACTGTAGTTTGAGCCATGAATCGACCCTCACAACTGACTCAACTGATTTGGGACTTTTATCGGGAAAATCAGTCTGAATTAAAACAATTGAAATTGCTCGCCAAGTGTAAAGTTTTTCGACGTTGGGGCATCTTTTATATTCGCTGTTTTGAGCCGGAAGTTGCAAGTAGAATGATTAGAGCGATCGCCATTTTAGAAGAACCGATCGCGAAATTACGGCTTGCTCATAAAATTAAGGTTTTAGTCGATCATCAAACGGTTGCAGTCTTTCAAGTGAAGTCTGATAAAACCTTTGTGTAGCCTTGGCTTCGGTTTCCCAGGAAACTGGGTTAGGCGCAAAGCCTAACAAGAAACCCAGTTTCCAATGGGGCGCTATTTCAGGGTAGGATTAGCAGAAAGCTCGCGATCCGGCGTTTCTTCTGCTGCTGGACTGTTCCACCCTTGGGAATTCAGCCAACCTGCAATTAATGCATCTAGGGAAAAAATACCCGCGCCATTCACCGCAAAGAAGAGAAAACAAGCGGCATAGAGCATGGAAAGTTCCAGATAGGGAATGCTCAAACCCGCGACCAGAATGTGGTGGTAAATGGCGACGCACATGGTACTCAACAAACCAAGCGCCGCCGGACGAGTCAACAGCCCCAACGCTAGCAGAGGCGCGCCAATCAATTCTGTATAAGCGGCTAAATAACTGAAAAAGATGGGGAAGGGTAAGCCAATTACCTGTACGTAAGCTTGGGCAAAGCTTTCAATGTTGCCGAGCTTGTCTAAACCATTATGGATCATGACTAGCCCTGCGATCGCGCGCAAAATTGTCCAGACTGTCTGCGAGGCGTAGTTGGGGGCTAAATTGGAGCGGAAAAGGGGAGTGAGAAAAGCAGTTGCTTGAGACATTGCTAAAACCTGTTTTTTGTCAAGTGAAAACGGTCGATAATTCACAAAAAATTATCAACGTTACAAAAATTAAGCTGGATAAATGCGATCGCGAATCCAGTCTGTTCGAGACAATTAGTGATGATGACCATACCGTGGCACTTTCAGCCGTCGATGCCGATTTGAACTGCGCCACTAATATGAAGATATACCTATCTATATTGTAACTAAATACTAAGAATTAGCCAGAATTATGAACAAACTTAGAGCGCCAATTCTTGAATCTCCTCCAGGTTCAGCCAGTCCATTTGCTCCGCCTGATGGCGTTGACAGCGCAAATTGAACCCGCAACGCGGACAAATCCCCTCCGTTTCGGCGACTTGGGGGAAGGGTTCCCCTGTCGCTTCGTAGCGATCTAGCCAATGGGTCAGTTGTCGCAGTAAAGTGGTTAAATCAGCATAGGTTTGCTGGTGTTGGCGATCGCAGTAGTGAAAGACCTCCTTTTGGGGTGCGAGCGTTGCCCCTTGGGCCGATTGCGATCGCACAAACCAGTAAGTCATCGAAACCTGTTCGGGCAAATAATCGCTAGTTTCCACCAACACAAACGGATACAGGCGAGTTTGCCAATCTCGCGCCAGCCAAGAACGCCCTTTAGGATGTAGATACGTCTTCCAATCTAAAATCGCTGCATCCTCATCCTCTAGAACCAGCAAATCATAAACCACCGTCAGCAAGTAGCCCTGAAAATTCAACGTGCGACGATGTTCGCTTTCCCGCAGCCGAGAAGACTTTCCCGCCTCAAACACCCCTGGAGCCACTTCTTGAAACGCCAGCCAGCATTGAGCCAATTGCGGATCGTCTTGTAATAACCCTTCAATCGGTAATCCCAACTCGCGCTGCTGCATCAACAGGTGAAACCGGCTTCCCCAGTTCATGCTATCTTGCTGTTCCGGAGACATCGGCGTTGAAAGTTGGTCTATAAACGTTTGTTGAAACTTCCGAGGACAAGTTTGCAGCAAATTTAACTGTCCTTGGGATAAATGCAAATAGCTCATGGGTTCGTATAGAAAAAAACAGGTTTCAAGTTGGGGAGTATCGTTCTAGCTTTTCACCAAAACAAACACGCTTCCCTCATTTCCACGAGAAATCCGCAAATCCTCATCTAAATAGGTAACATCTAACCAGCCCTGACGGTCTCGATTTTCAATCCCAAAGTCAATGGGGGGAAACTTCTTCCCGGCTTCAATCTCCTCAATAAAGCGACTCGGAGACGCATAACCCACCAAACGCTGTAACCCAATAATCGAGCGTTCAAATTTTACATTTACCCGGCGTTCGCTGACTGGAGTAAACGACGCACTGACGCTGACAATCCCTTCTAGCAACGGTAAACCATAAATTTCCGCAATATTGTAAACCTTACGATCTTTAGCCCGAATGCACTGATAAATTTGACCGAGCTTCAGTAAAGGAAAACGGTCTAAATTCAATAACTCCTGGCTGGTGGTGTAAAGCAGCCGCCAATTCCCCTCTAATAACTCCGCCGCTTCTATGGGATGGGGGGTGGGATTTCGGTCTTCGAGTTGCGCTACGGCTGCTAAAATAGCCAGTCGTTCTGCATCTTGGGTCAGGATACCCCGATTCTTACCGGCGATCGCTTCAAGTAAAGTCGCTTTTCCCAACATAGTCGCTAATCTCTCCACCTAACACATCATCCTAAACGCGATCCTAGCTTTGAGTTTCAGGTGATAGACTCAAAATACGACTGTCGGCTTATTTTTTTTGTAAACGCTTTCACGATGTACAATCCCTCCTTACGCGAAGAACCGCGTTATAAACCTGCGGCTGTTATTCCCCCCAATCAAGGTTCGTCTTTGATTGACTGGCTAGAAGCATCCGGTCGTTTGCTAGCAAGAGATAATGCTGAGGATGTCAACTATCTTGACGATGAAGAAGAAATCTCCGAACTCATGGGAGCCGGAGATAATGATTACGATGACATCGACGATGACGATGATGCAATCGAGATAGAGGATTAATACTAAACCTATACCTGTCAGGTACTCCCATCTCCCCACTCTCTTTCTCGGTAGATTTTTCAGGAAACTTGAGACAGATTGCAGTAATATTGCAAAGAATCATTAACCTGGGTGGGGTGTGGTGTGAGTACCGAGGTCAAGACAAATTCTGATAGAACCCTGAAATGGTCGGGGACTAGCCTGCTGTTGATCCTAGCAGGCTGTTTAGGTATTGCTATTTTTGCCTTTGATTGGTTTACCGGGCGAATCTCCGATTTAAGATTCACCTTAAGTTTGCCCTTTTGGGTCTGTGCGGTTGCAGCCGCCTTAGTGGGATACTGGGTTGTACCGTTATTGCGATCGCTCAAAGCCGGACAATTTATCCGAGAAGATGGCCCGCAAGCGCACCTGAAAAAAGCCGGAACCCCGACAATGGGCGGGATTTTCTTTATTCCCGTGGGGGTTTTGGGCGCAATCGCGTGGTCGGGTTTCCATCCCAGTGCGATCGCCCTTAGTATTTTGACTGTGGGATATGGTGCCATTGGCTGGCTAGATGACTGGCAAATTTTGCGCCGTCGTTCCAACAAAGGCATCTCGCCGCGCATGAAGTTAATGTTACAGACGGGATTAGGTGTTTTATTCAGTCTGTGGTTAATGGCCACTCAGCCTGCGGAATTAACCCAGGTTGCTTTACCCTTTGGCTTGAGTTTACCTTTAGGTTTATTATTCTGGCCCCTAGCCGTCGGCGTTCTGGTTTCTGAAAGCAACGCCCTCAATCTTACCGATGGTTTAGATGGGTTAGCAGGCGGCACGGGAGCGATCGCGCTTTTAGGATTAGCCGTTATTGTAGCGCCAACTTCCCCAGAAGTTGCAACTTTCTGCGCCTGCATGAGCGGCAGTTGTCTGGGTTTTCTAGTCCACAACCGCAACCCTGCTACTGTATTTATGGGCGATACTGGATCGATGGCCCTTGGCGGTGCCGTAACTGGTGCAGCCTTAGTCACAAATACCCTATGGGCGCTACTGCTGGTGGGGGGAATCTTCTTTGTGGAAACCCTCTCTGTAATGGCGCAAGTTAGCTACTACAAGGCGACGAAAGGCCCGGATGGGGTCGGGAAACGTTTGCTAAAAATGGCCCCCCTCCATCACCACCTAGAACTCTCTGGATGGTCAGAATTGCGCGTTGTGGGTACGTTTTATTTGATTGGGGGGGTGTTGGCGCTTGTTAGCTTTGGCTTAGGATATTTGTAGAGCTTGAAAGCAGAGGGCGGGGAATACTAAAAATAGTCGCGTGCCTTGGTATAAAATGCTAATGCTCAATCCCTCCTCTCGAAGGGCAAACCCCGCTAACTCTGCCTATTTCCTGCTATTTCTGGCCATTCTGTTTTGGTCGGGCAATACGATTGTAGGCCGTGCCGTCAATACGCAAATTCCCCCCGTCGGTTTAGCGTTTTGGCGATGGTTTTGCAGTTTTGTGTTAATTTTGCTTCCCAGTTGGCGCTATCTCAAACAAGACTGGCCGCAACTGTTGCGCCATTGGCGGATGGTTTTGTTACTTTCAGCGTTAGGAGTCGCGTCGTTTAATACCCTGCTTTATACGGCTTTGCGTTCTACCACAGCGATTAATAGCCTGTTAATCCAAACCCTAATGCCGATGGCGATTGTGGTCATTTCTTACCTCTTATTCCACGAAACGCTTTCTATCGGTCAAGGCATTGGCATTGCAGTATCCTTTATCGGCGCGATCGCCATTGTTGCCCAAGGCGATTGGCACACCTTAGCCACATTATCCTTCAATCAAGGCGATTTGTTAATCCTAATTGCCGTCATCTGCTACGCTGGCTACTCTTGCTTACTGCGGTTGCGTCCCGTTTTGCATCCCCTGAGTTTCCTGTGTTCCACCTTTGGTCTCGGTTCTGCCATGCTTTTGCCCCTGTACCTCGGAGAACATTTAGCCGGACAACCTATGCCCTTGAATGCCTTGACATTCTTGGCGGTTGGCTATGCGGCTATCTTTCCTTCCATTTTGGCGTACTTTTGCTACAACCGAGGCGTAGAGTTAGTGGGGGCTAACAAAGCCGGACTTTTCCTTAATCTCATGCCGGTTGTCGGTAGCGTAATGGCAATCCTGTTTCTCAAAGAACGCTTTCAAGGGTTTCATAGCGTTGGGTTTATTTTAATTTTACTGGGTTTATTATTGGCGATCGCCAACCCCAAACACGCTTAACGTTGCAAGCTGCGAGGATCGAGGGCATCTCGCAAACCATCGCCCAATAGGTTAAACGCCAACACCGTCAGAATAATTAGAATCGCAGGCGGCCAGACTAACCAGGGTTGCAATACTAAAATTGAGGCATTGGTTGCAGTCGAGAGCAAATTCCCCCAAGAGGGATCGGGTTGTTGAATGCCTAACCCAATCAAACTCAAAACCGACTCCGCCACAATAAAACCCGGAACCGCTAGCGTCGCTGAAATTACGATATAAGAGGCAGTCTGCGGTAAGACATGGCGAACGATAATATACAGCGGATTGGCCCCCAACACCTTAGACGCCTGGACAAATTGCTGCTGTTTAATCGAAAGTACCTGTCCGCGAATCACCCGCGCTAACCCAGACCATCCCACAAATGAGGTAATGACAACAATCAGTAAAAAGCGTTGGGTACTGGTTAAGCCTGGGGGTAACACGGCTGCTAGCGCCACCAACAGATAAATTGAGGGAATTGTCATCAATACTTCCACCAAGCGCATCAACAGCGCATCAGTCCAGCCGCCAAAATAACCGGAAATTCCCCCCACCAGCATCCCCAAGGGAAACGAAATCAAAATCCCGACTAAGCCAATACTCAGGCTAATTTGTCCCCCGTAAATCAGTCGGCTGAGTTGGTCGCGGGCCTGTTCGTCTGTTCCCAGGATGTTTAAACGACCTTCCCCGGCGGTACCGAATAGATGAATGTTAGCAGGAATTAGACCGAAGAGCCGATAGCGATCGCCTTGAACGAATAAACGAATTGGCGAAGGTTGAGTCCGGTCTGTTCTTAACTCCCGTTCTCCGGTTTCCAAGTCTACTGGCCCTTGGGTGGTGGGATACACATGAGGCCCAATAAAATCTCCCGATGCATCCCGCCAATAAACCTGGGTTGGCGGTAAAAGCGCGCCATCCGGTTGCGAAGTGTAAGGATCGTAAGGGGCGACAAACCCGCCGAATAACACAATGGTATACAGGGTAATTAAAATACCCGCCCCAACACGCGCTAGGGAATTTTTTTTAAGTTTCTGCCACCAATCCATAATTCTGTCTAAGCCAGGGATTCCGCTAATTGCATTTTGACATCTGCTTCCGGTTCGGGTTGTTCGTGTTCAACCACAAACACATTCGAGTACAGATTAGCAATTATTTGCTTGCCCTGTTGCGTTAGGGACAGATAATGCAATGCATCTTTAACATAAGGGTGAACGCCGTCCCAGAAAAACTTAGCATAATTTTTCCGCAAATCCCCAGGATGGCGATAGCCTAGCAGTTGGTTGACTCCGGTTTCCTCAAATTCATAGAAAAGTGAGGTAATCTTTTTCAGGTAGCGCGGATCGCTGAGTTGACCGATCAGATCGGCCGCGCGGACTAAACCGGGATAATGGGCTGTATCTTGACGATCGTCGGCTTTAGGAACGGGAAAACGCGTCAATTCAATATTGCGCTTAATAATTTCAGCATCAATGAGTTTATGGCCGCCAAAGCGTTCGCCAATAAATAATTTGGCCCGGTCTACATGATACGGCGTCAAACCGGCATCGGAAGATCCGGGGGGCAAAGACACCATCGCCCCATCTTTACCCGTCGCATACATCCCGTTACGATCTTGCCGACACACGCCTTTGACATAGCCGATATCATGGCAGACGAGGGAGATAATATAATGCAGCCAGTCTTCGCAGGAAACGCCACCCTCGCGGATATGTTTTCCCCGCAATATCTCTTGTCCGACTAAACCTACCAGAATGGTATGTTCGACGTTATGATACAGGGCGTCGCTGTTGGCAATATTTTCTAAAGCCATGCTTCCAGCCCAACCAATAATATCTTCGTAGTCGGTTTTCCAGCCTCCGTAGGTGCGTCGGTAGCCTTCTTTGAGTTTCTGCACAAAGGCGTCAATCAGAATTTCAGTGGCGTTAAACATTCTGGGTACTCGCTTTGCTCTGTGGAACAGAATAGAGAGCTATAAGGTAGAGGCTTGCTATTCTTTCAATATATAGCTGTAGCAATAACGCTGAGGACAAGCTGAACGGCAATCAAAGATTAACCTGACTTGTTTTTAACACCGCACGCCGCCGCGCACGCCTGCTAGCTACAGCACTCAGCACTTGCCTATATCTGTACACCACCGATCGCATTGAATAGGAGCGCGAGCAAGACGGCTCCCAATAGAAGTTTGCTGCATTCTAGCCAATCTGTTCATCTCAGGGTAAGCGGGAAATTACGGGAAATTCTCAGTTGATGAATTTTAAACCGAGAACTGGCGATCGCCCCTAGGATTGAAACCCCCTATTGTCTAATAGTTTTTCATCGCCCGTGCAATTTGGCGTTGGTCGTCGCGCCGCTTGATGTCTTCGCGTTTATCGAAGAGTTTCTTCCCGCGACACAGCCCGATGCTGACCTTGACGCGCCCCCGCTTGAGGTACATTTTTAAGGGAACCAGGGTTAGTCCTTGCTGATCGACTTTCCCAATTAATTTGCGAATCTCCTGCTTGTGTAACAGCAAGCGACGAGTCCGCAAGGGGTCGTGGTTGAAGTATTGACTCGTGGTTTGGTGGGGTGAGATATTCACGTTTAGCAACCACGCTTCTTCATCGCGAATCAGGGCGTAGCCGTCGCGGATGCTGGCTTTTCCTTCGCGAATGGATTTAACTTCGGTTCCTTTGAGTTCAATTCCGGCTTCGTAGGTTTCTAAGACTTCGTAGCGAAACCGCGCTTGGCGATTATCGCTGACAACTTTATAACCGTCGCTATCTTTGGTATCTTTGGCCATAGGTTCTCTAAATTAGGGTTTATTCAACAACAACGCACCATTCGTAGAGTTCGTATTTGACGCAGTGGTTTTGAACCAGAGGGTCTTGGGCTACGATGGCTTCAGCTTCTGAACGAGAGTTGGCTTGAAAAATCAGCATTCCACCGCCACGCCTCGCCCAGTAACCGCTTTTGGCTTGGTGTCCTTTGTCAATGAGGTCTTGGACGTAGGCTTTATGGGCAGGAACGTACTGGTCGAAGGTGGCTTTCTCTACAATACCTTCTTCAATTTTGGCAAACCAAGGCATATTGATTTAGTTTAGGCGGGTAGACTCAATGACTTTCTACCATTATCCGGGTTATGGACTCGCTCAAACGATTCTTTATTGCACTGTTACCTCCCGAACCTCTTCAAGAGGAGATTCGGGCGATTCAGGAGGACTTTCGCGATCGCTATCATTCTCAAGGGGCGCTAAAGTCTCCTCCCCATATTACCCTTCAACCTCCCTTCCGGTGGGATTGGGGCGATCGCGAGGTGCTGGAAAATGCTTTAGTCACCTTTGCGGCGAATGTGATTCCCGTTCCCATTATTCTAGACGGGTTCGGCGCGTTTCCTCCCCGCGTCATCTATGTCAACGTCCAGAAAACGCCACAATTGCTATTAATCCAACAAAACCTGATGGTTTATCTCAAAGCTACGTTGGGAATTGTGGATGAGAAGTCGGAAAGCCGCCCGTTTGCGCCGCACATGACGGTGGCGTTTCGCGATTTATCCAAGCCAAATTTTAAAGCCGCCTGGCCGGAGTTTCAATCCCGCGCCTTGCATCATGAGTTTATGGTTCCTCACCTGACGTTACTGCTGCACGACGGCCAGCGTTGGAACGTCCAGACTCAGTTTAATTTTGCCTTAGTTGAGGGCGATCGCTCATCCTAACACTTAATGGGCAAGCGGTCTCAGCAATTGTTAAATATTCCTGAAGACAGAAGCAAAAATGCAAAACGGTAACATATACTACAGACATGGATAAATAAATCGTTCATCCCTTCTGAAGTAGAGAAGGGACGGAAGTAGGGAGAGAGCCCGAAGGAACGCGCCTCTAAGACACTCTCAGGTCAATCCCTAATTTGGAGGCGAAACTCATGAAACTTCAATATCGCGGCGTTAGCTACGAATACAATCCTCCCGTCGTTGAGATGAGCGACGGAGCTTCAGGTGGAAAATATAGAGGTCTGGACTGGCGCTTCCGCAACCCTAAAAAAGTGCCCGTGCTGAATACCAACCTCGATCTGAAGTATCGCGGCGTTGCTTATCATGTCGGTGAAACCGCTCCGGTGGGTGTAGAAGCTGCTTCTAACGCTAACCCTGAAACCGTTAAGACTCCTGTCCTGACCGCAGAAGATCGCGCTCGGTCTCTGATGCTGTCTCACAGCCGCATTATCAAGACCCGCCAACAAGCGATGCTGACGCGCAGCGCTTCGGAAATCGGACTCACAGGTGACATTGCTCTATATTGGAATCGGATTCAAGGTAAAATCCATCCGAGTTTCAGAGCCACCTACGACCGGAGACTTGTAACGCACTAATGAAGAATTTGCTTGCTTGCAATTTGTAATCAATCGATACACCCCGAATCCGGGGTGTTTTTTTATGATGGGAGAGATTTAAGTTTGGAGAACGCCCCGATGCCGTCGCCTTCCTATGAGATTTTGTTGCGCCAATGTCGCTTGACGAGTGGAGAATCGGTCGATATTGCGATCGCAGAAGGGAAAATCGCTGCGATTGCGCCAAACTTACCCGGAACAGCTCAACAAGAATATGCCATTAACAACCGCTTAGTCAGTCCCCCGTTTGTCGAGTCGCACATTCACCTCGACTCCTCCCTAACAGCCGGAAATCCGCGTTCCAATCAGAGTGGGACGCTTTTTGAAGGCATTGAAATTTGGCGAGAACGCAAACAATCCTTAGACTTTGAGGATGTCAAACAAAGAGCGATCGCCACTCTCAAGCTACAAGCCTCCCACGGCACCCTATTTGTCCGCAGCCATGTAGATGTCAGCGAACCCACTTTAACCGCCTTACAAGCGCTGCTAGAGGTGCGAGAAGCCGTCAAAGATTGGATAACCTTGCAAATCGTTGCCTTTCCCCAGGATGGAATTTATGGCAACCCCGAAAGCGATCGCCTCATGGAAAAAGCCTTAGACTTAGGCGCAGATGTCGTTGGCGGTATTCCCCACTACGAACTCACCCGCGAAGATGGCGTTCAGTCCGTTCATCGGATTTTTGAACTCGCCCAAAAATATGACAGACTCATTGACATCCACTGCGATGAAACAGATGACGATCAATCGCGATTTTTAGAAGTCGTCGCCGCCTGTACCATTCGTACCGGCTTAGGTTCCCGCGTCACCGCCAGCCATACCACCGCCTTTGGTTCCTACAATAACGCCTATGCCTTCAAACTAATGGGCGTCTTAAAACGGGCAAACCTGAACTTTATTGCCAATCCCCTGATTAACATTACCCTGCAAGGTCGTACCGACACCTACCCCAAGCGGCGCGGCGTCACGCGAGTTAAAGAACTCTGGCAAAATGGCTTAAATGTATCCCTAGGCAATGATTGCGTTCAAGACCCCTGGTATTCTTTGGGAATCGGTAACATGCTCGATCCGGCTTACATGGCCGTTCATGTCTGCCAAATGACCGGAACCGAAGAAATTGACGCCTGCTACGATATGGCAACAATTAATGGTGCAAAGACTTTAAATATCAGCCAAGATTACGGTCTTGAAGTCGGTAAACCCGCGAATTTAATTGTCTTAGATGCCGAAAGCCGTTACGACGCCATTCGCCGCCGTCCCGTTGTTTGCTACACCTTTTCCCAAGGAAAACTCCTAGTTAAAACCGAAGCACCCCAAGTTCATTGGACGCTTTCTTAAGTGCTGAGTGCTTCTTTAAGTGCTGAGTGTAAAGTGCTGTAGCTTGCTTCCGCGTAGCGGTGTGCTGAGTGGGAAGAAGATGGGGGGATGGGAAGTGAGTGCTAAGTTGAAAGTGCTGTTGTGCTAAATTCCGTTTAGCCGCGTTCTTTGGGTAGCTTGCGTGCAACCGCGTACTGAGTAGGGAAAGAAGTACGCTTGTTCTGTAGCTTGCACACTAAGTAGCGGAATTGGGAGTAGGTATCGAGAAGAATAAGCCGATTCACCTTCTTTCCCCCCATCTCCCCACCTCCCCATCCCCCCATCCTCTTCTTCCCCAACCCCTAACTCCCAATTCCCAACTCCCTCTTTAAAGGGGAGAAATCCCTGCTAAGTCGAGAATTTGGGGAATCAGATCCTCGCGCTTAACGGCCATCATATGGACGCCGTGACACAGTTGGCGAGCGAGTTGGACTTGTTCGGCGGCAATTTTTACCCCTTCTTGTAAGGGGTCTTCGGCTTTGGCTAAACGCTCGATAATGGAGTCTGGGATCTGAACGCCGGGAACGCAGCGATTAATAAATTGGGCGTTTTTAGCCGATTTTAAAAGAAAGATGCCTGCTAGGATGGGCTTTCCAGAAGTCGCCGCAATTTGAGTCATAAATTTATCGAGGCGCTCAAAGTCTGTAATCAGTTGACTTTGGAAAAATTGCGCTCCCGCTTCTAGTTTACGTTCAAAGCGACGTTGCAAGCCCGACCAACTGCCGCACTGCGGATCGACAGCCGCCCCGGCGAAGAGTTCGACGGTACCATCTACGAGGGGCTTATCATTAAAATCAATGCCGTGGTTAAGTTTGTCGATTAATTGTAATAGACGAACAGATTCTAACTCGAAGACTCCCTTAGACTGGGGATGATCGCCTGCTTTGATGGGATCTCCGGTGAGGGCTAAGATATTGCGAATGCCGAGGGCGTAGGCTCCCATTAAGTCGCCTTGGAGTCCAATGCAGTTGCGATCGCGACAAGCGACTTGACAAACTGCTTCAATCCCCTGTTGCTGTAACAGTGCTGAAGCCGCCAGCGAACACATCCGCAAAACAGCGCGACTCCCATCGGTAACATTCACCGCATGGACGCGATTTTTTAAGAGTTTTGCCATTTCCAGCATATGCGCTGGATCTCCCCCTTTGGGAGGCGCAACTTCTGCGGTAATTAGGAATTCACCCGCTTGGATCGCTGAACGAAGTTTAGACATTTGGGATAGTAAAAAGGGAATGGTTTTAGAGTGGCAGGGAATACCCCAATGCGGTTTTAACTTGCGTTAAGGTCTGATTGGCGATCGCTTCTGCTTTCATCCGTCCTTCCCGCAATACTGATTCTAAATAGGCGCGATCGTCCATAATTTCTTGATATTTCTGTTGGATTGGTCCTAATCCCTCTACCAAGGCTTCTGCCAATAAGGGTTTAAACTGACCCCATCCCATATCTTGACATTCGGCTGCAATCTCTGCCTTGGTCTTCCCAGACATCAATAAATACAGCGTCAGCAGGTTATTGCATTCTGGACGTTCTGGGTTATCAAACTCTAAACCGCGAATGGGGTCAGTTTTGCAGCGTTTAATCTTATTTTGAATGACTTCGGGCGGATCGAGAACGTTAATCCGGCTGAGATCCGAAGGGTCTGACTTTGACATCTTTTTGGTTCCATCCGTCAAACTCATCACCCGCGCGCCTTCTTTGCGGATAATGGCTTCCGGTTGCTTTAAGATGGTTTCACCGTTGCCGTAATAGTGATTAAATCGGGCTGCAATATCGCGAGTTAGTTCAATATGCTGCTTTTGATCTTCTCCCACGGGTACCTTATCGGCTTGGTAAAGCAGAATATCAGACGCCATCAACACCGGATAATCCAGCAAGCCGGTATTAACATTTTCCCCTTGTCTCACTGCCTTTTCCTTGTACTGGATCATATCTTCCAACCAGTTGACCGGGGTAATGCAGTTGAGCAACCAGGTTAGCTCGCTATGGGCTGAAACATGGGATTGAATAAAGATGGTGCTGTGGTTTAAATCCAGTCCCGCAGCAAGGTAAAGCGCGGCTAGGGTGTAAGTATTAGAAGCTAGCGTCGCCGGATCTTGCGGAAGGGTGATCGCGTGTAAATCAACGACACAAAAGTAATTTTCATATTGGTCTTGTCCTTCCACCCAGTTGCGGATTGCACCAATATAATTGCCCAGATGGGGATTGCCACTGGGTTGAACCCCAGAAAATGCTCGCTGCTTGCTCATTTTAATGACCTAACTTGAGACAGAGACTTGCGACTCCTGTAAAAGTTAACTTTTATTAATGTAGAATCATATACCAGAACCCTTACTGGTCGTTTAACAATTTTTTTAACTAGCGCCTTTTAATTATGACTCAGTCTGTATCCCGCTCTTACGTCACTCAACTGCAAGAATGCATCGCTTTAGCACGAGAAGTGAGCAAGCAACCCCAAGCTAATCAAGCTTTTGCGGCGTTGCGCGATAAAGTTGCTCAAGAAAATCCCGATCATGCCAGATTGCTTGAATTACTCTGGGGGGAATTTATCGCGGCGAGTCGTTCTTCGCAGTTTTGGCGACAAATTAGCGATGTGGAAAAAGAACTTTCCGAACGGATGGCAGAAAATCACGTACAACTGCGCCAAAATTATCTGCGGTTAATGCAAGAGCAGTAGCTTCTTGGAGTTGAATGGCGATCGCCTCTACGCTATCTCGACTGCACTGGGGATACTGCTTCAATCTGAGAATTCCCCCTTCTGGAGCTTTGATCTGCTTGGCATCCCCGCTATCCTGATGGCGGGGAGTGTAGTTATTTGACTGGCGAATGCAAATCGATCACATCCACTTCTATGTAGATGACGCTCAGAAATGGGAAAAGTGGTTTACTCAGCGTCTCCAATTCCAAAAAGCTAGCGACGATTTCACTTTCAAACTTAACCGCCTCCTAGGGGGCGCACAGCAACAAGCTCATACAGTGGTGGTTCAAAGCGGCCAAATTGCGATCGCCCTTTCTTCCCCCTTAAGCCCCCAAAGTCCGATTGCGGAATACCTCGCCCAGCACCCGCCGGGAGTCGCCGATATTGCCTTACGCGTCACGGATGTCTGGGGGATCGTCCAAAGCGCGATCGCCCAAGGTGCGACTCTCCTACAACCTCTACGCTCGGTGCAAGGGCTAACCTGGGGGAAAATTTCGGCTTGGGGTAGCGTGTGTCATACCTTAATTGAAGATAACGGTGGCGCTTGGGGCGATCGCCAAGCCGGGGGTTTGTTTACGCAAATCGATCATGTGGTTCTCAACGTTCCGGCGGGCAGTTTGCATCCAGCGGCTTGCTGGTACGAGCAAGTCCTACAGATGGAGCGCCAGCAAAGCTTTACGATTAAAACCGAGCAATCTGGATTATATTCTCAGGTGATGGTTCATCCGGCTAGTGGGGTGAAGTTCCCGATTAATGAACCGGCGAGCGAAAATTCTCAGATTCAAGAGTTTTTAACCGCGAATTGTGGGGCGGGGATTCAACATATTGCGCTCTCTACGCCCGATATTATTCAAACCGTTCCCCGTCTGAGATCGGCGGGGGTAGATTTTCTCACGGTTCCGAGAAGCTACTACCACGCTTTACACGCTCAGTATTGCGATCGCTTTTCTGAGCGAGAGTGGGAGGCGATTGAGCGATCGCATATCCTGGTAGACTCTCAAACTGAGGTGTTGCAGGCTTTGCTGTTACAGATTTTTACGCAACCCATTTTCACGGAACCGACTTTCTTTTTTGAAATGATTGAACGCCGCCATCAAGCTCAAGGGTTTGGGGAAGGCAATTTTCGCGCCCTGTTCCAAGCCATTGAACGAGAGCAAATGAAACGCGCTCAAGCGCTGTAAAAGTAAATCTCGATTCGGACATACCCAGTTAGAATCATCCCCTCTTGATTTAAGCACTTCCTTGGCGGGATGGAACGCGAGTTCTATCTTTAGAGATTGCGATCGCTCCTGACCTACGCTACTCTGGAGACAACGTTAATTTTTCTGAATTAATGCTGAGAATTATTACAGATTTTGACGGTCCAATTATGGACGTATCAGAGCGCTACTATCGCGTTTATCAATTCTGTTTAGAACAAACGCAGCAAGTTAATCAGCCCATTCAGAAATTGTCAAAAGCTGAGTTTTGGCGTTTAAAGCGATCGCGAGTTCCCGAATGGCAAATTGGTCTGCTTTCCGGTTTAACTGACGAACAAGCTGAAGCCTTCGCCTCACTCCGCCGCCGCACCGTCCATACCCTACCCTACCTCGTTCACGACCAACTCGTCCCTCAAGCCGTAGATGCTCTGCTAGAAGCGCAAGCCTTGGGAATTGACCTCGCCGTGATGACGATGCGACGAGTCAGCGAACTGCAAGAAGCGTTTAGCCGTTACAGCCTAGAGCGCTTTTTTCCGCCAGAACGCCGCTATTGTTTGGCGAACGACTACGTAAAGACAGGGGATGTGAAAGACAAACCCTTGCTGATGAAACGCGCTTTAGCTGAGTTACCCCCCGCCTCGCAAACCTGGATGATTGGCGACACAGAAGCAGACCTTGTGGCGGCGAAACTCCACAAAATTCCCTGTGTTGGCGTTTTATCGGGAATTCGCGATCGCGCCTCCTTAGAAGCCTACCAACCCGATGCGATCGCCTCCAACCTCTTTCAGGCCCTCCGTCTCATTCAAGCGCAAGTCGCCACGCCACAACTAGACCCCATCTCCCGGTAAAGATAGAGCCAAGCGCCCATCAGCCACTCAGCCTAGCGGAGAAAACTGCTGGTTAGCCACATCACCACAAAGGTAAAAATTGCTGCAACAGGGTTAACAAACGCAACCGAAATCAAGCCCGCACCCACCAGCATTTGACCGATTAATGCGCCAATTAGCAACCCTCCAAACAGCCCAACCAGAGTCAACAAGACGGCTCTACCAAACTTGCGCTCTTTGCGATTGAGGAAATAGACGCTAGAACCCACCCCAGTCAATAAGACCAGTTGTAACAAATTGGCAGGAACCAGCGCGCTCGCTACCACCAAGGTCGAAAAGACTCCCAACGGCCAGAGAATATCCGCTTGAGACGGCGTGTCTAAGGTTCGTTGCAGCCAACCCGGTAGTTGCTTGGGAGGGGCAGAAGGCTGATTAACCGGAGGTTCAACCAGCTTTTCAGGAAAGCGAATTCGGTCTGGGACTTTAATTTTACCTTCCTGGCGCAGCCGCAACCGATCCATCAACACCGCATCGTAGGCTGTTTCAATGGCTTCAACTTGTTTGCCATCACCCTGATGTTGTTCTTTGAGGCGTATCCTAGCGGCTTGAATTTCATCAAAAGATGCGTCTTCTGATAGCCCTAGCAATTCGTAAGGTGTTTGATCGCTCATAACTCAGTATTTCCCCTCGCTTTAGTCAAGGGCATTCTTCATGAAGTACCAACGCCTTTGAATCCTTGATTTAAAGGCGGCTTCCTGCTTCGATCGCCGTAGCCTAACCCCAATGACTTGAGTTTTGGTCTTACACCGCGTCCACAGGCAGACACCTGTCTTTCTCAGGCGTATAGACTTATTGACGCTTAGTTTTCGCGGCAGAGCAGTTGGTATACCAACTTGATTTTTACTATACACTACTTGAGAAGGGGGATTCATCCCGCGCTATTAATAGATGACTCGTTTCAATTGCGAAAATCGCGCAACCTAAAGTAGAACGCTGAGTGCGATCGCCTCAAGCACTCCAAAGCACACCCTTAAAGTTGTTCAGATTAACCCCTATCGTAGCAGACACCGCCATCGCGATCGCCCCTCAATCCTAGTTTGAATTGTTGTGGAGAGCCACTCCCCTAGAAGCGACCTAACAGGAGACTGGGATTGTCGCTCAGGTTATTGAGCAGTTATCATTGGCAGCATGGCGATCGCGACCGATCGTAGTCTCAACTGCCCGGTCAAGTATTCTAACAATCAGAATCCACATCGATGCAATGCGTTGTGAAGTCCACTTTAATGACCGGCTTATCCGGTTAACCGCCCTAGAGTTTAAACTATTATATTTCCTCGCCAGTCATTGCGGTGAGGTTTTAAGCAGAGAAGAAATCAAAAAAGCGGTTTGGGGTTATCAGGAGGATGATATCGGCGATGAGCGGGTGGTTGACGTTCATATTGGTCAAATTCGCCGGAAAGTGGAACCCACTCCAACTCAACCCAAATTCATTCATACCGATCGCGGCTTTGGTTATAGATTTGAAGCTCCTTTGGCTGTTCGAGATCGCAACTAACAGTCAGCCAATCTAACCAGCTAACAAACTCCGGGGTATGCATCTAACAATAGGGTATCAATGAATCGATCGCGAAGCGAGACAGGAATACACATCAGGCTGAATGCGATCGCTCCCCAACTAGCGATCGCAATTCCTCAAGCGGCTTGGGCGATCCTGAAAATTTTAACGCGCCTCAAGCAACAGAAGCCGGATTTACGCCGTTAGGTAAGTTTAATTAATGCGCTCTGATTGGCCCACTAACAATCGGCACAAGTGTTAGACTACTGCTCTTTGGCTCGATGTTGCTGCAAAAACTCCTCAATCCTAGTCCATTCCCTTGATTGAGAGCCACTGCCCGAAAAGCCGCGCAACTGGAGGATCGGATTGCCGCTAGGGTAATTGAGCAGTTACCATTGGCAGCAGGGCGATCGCGACTGATAATAGTCTAAACTGCCAAGTTAATCCTTATATTATCAGAATCTACCGATGAGCGTTGAGCTGCTCAATTGCCGCACCTAGGCGCTACAGTCGGTGTTTGTCTGTCAAATTGTTAATATCATCGTTCTTAGAGCAAGGTTGTAGATATGGCTCCAGCCAAGATACTCGTTGTTGACGACGATCCAGCGATTCGGAATCTGATTCATCGGTTTTTAGCCAAACAAGACTATCAGATGGAATCTGCCGCAGATGGAAAAACGGGCATGGCCCTTTTTGAACAATTTAATCCCGATCTGGTGATTTTAGACGTTAACTTGCCCGATGCGCTTGGCTATAACCTGTGTCAAGAAATGCAAAGCCGAACCGATGTTTTTGTCTTAATGCTAACCAGCCGCACCGATCCGGCAGACAAAATTACAGGTTTTTCTAAAGGGGCCGATGACTACCTCACCAAACCCTTCAATCTAGAAGAGTTACAATATCGAGTCGAGGCGATTTTAAAACGACAGCGAGTTGTCACCACGCCCGAACGTCAATGCTTAACCTTCGATCGCCTGGTCATCGATCCGGTGCGCCGCGAAGTTAACTTAGACAACAAACCCGTCATCTTAACCGCCCTAGAATTTGACCTGTTGCATTTCCTAGCCAGCCATCCCGGTAAAGTGTGGCGCAGAGCCGAACTGATTCAAGAAGTTTGGGATTATGATTATGTGGGCGATCAGCGGGTCGTGGACGTTCATATTGGTCAAATTCGCCGCAAGATTGAAACCGATCTCAATCAACCCGCCTTAATTCAAACCGTGCGCGGTGTGGGCTATAAATTTGAGGCTCCTCCGGCGATCAAGGAGAACAGCCAAAATTCAGAAAATCAGGTCAGTTAACCCACCCTATCGCCCTTGAGTAACTCGCTAAGGGGGTTGGGGGTGAATGCCGACGGAGAAAGGAGATTGTGGAAGCGGGTCAAGTCAGTCAGCAATGCGTTTGAGGTCTTTGTTGTTCTACTCCACTGAACCCATCGATCCCGCTAGGGCAAACCAACAGAAGCGCTCATTCAACTGGCAGAAGGTGCGATCGCAACCGCTCGTCGTCTCAACTGCCCAGTTAACCCCGATCGGAATTCAGAGGCTAGCCGAGGCACTCTTGAGAACTTTCTAGCTGTTTAGGGGTGAATGCAAATTGGAGTCGGTTAAGCTTGTCAAATAACTCAGCAATGCGCTTGAGATCCTTATCTCCAGGTTGTCGTTCAACGCCACTGGACAAATCGATCCCGCTAGGGCGAACCCACGAAAGCGCTAGTTCAATGTTATTAGGAGTTAAGCCACCTGCAAGAAACCAAGGGCAAGGGGGATGAAACTGCTGTAACTGCGCCCAGTTCAATGTTTTGCCGGTTCCCCCTAGCTGCTGGGGGTGGTAAGCATCCAGTAATAGGGTATCGATACAATCTAGGTAAAGATCGGTTTGGGCGAGATCGACCGTTGAACGGATTCTCAGGGCTTTAATGATTTCTAGATTCGGTAGCGCGCTTCGCAGTTGACGACAAAATTCGGGGGACTCATTTCCGTGAAGTTGAACCCCACTCAACAGCGCCATCTCAACGATCTGCACAATCTCGACGAGGGAATGATTGGCAAATACGCCGATCCGGTTGATGTCTGGGGGAATCTGCTGGTTGATGGTGCGAATCTGTTCGGGGGGGATGTAACGAGGTGAGGTGGGAACGCAAATAAAGCCTAATGCTGTCGCTCCCAAACGAGCGATCGCGCTGCCTTGATCGGCTTGGGTAATCCCGCAAATTTTAACGCGCATGGACATCGCAGTAATGAGTATTGCCATTAGCAGCTTAACTTAGAGTGTCTCTAACGAGAGAGGGATATTTGATAGCTCAGGCGGCAATATCGAGCAAAACCCGCAAAAACCCCTAGAATATAGACAATAAACCCCAACTGCGTGCAGGGCTTGAACTCTATTGCGGGGGGACGCAGAATCGGTCGCATCAGGCGCAACTGCAAACCCAAGGCTAGGAAAATTCTATGCAATCAGCGTGGCGGATTGGCTCGTTATTTGGCATTCCTTTATTAATCGATTTGTCTTGGTTTTTGATTCTCATTTTAGTGAGTGTCATTAACGCGCTTGACTTTGCCACGAAGTGGGGACCAATCGTTGGGGCAAGCATGGGGCTTGTCATGGCGCTATTGTTGTTTGGTTCCGTGCTTTTGCATGAATTGGGCCATTCATTGGTGGCGCGATCGCAGGGAATTCCGGTCAATTCTATTACCCTATTTTTATTTGGAGGGGTGGCAGCGATCGATCGGGAGTCGCGCACCCCTGGTGAAGCGTTGCAGGTGGCGATCGCTGGGCCGTTGGTAAGTCTAAGTTTAGCGGGTTTGCTGCGTTTGGTGGCTCTGGCGCTTCCCCAGTCGGCGCTATTGTACGATTTAGCGATGTACCTATCCACCCTGAATTTAGTGGTTGCCCTGTTTAATCTGATTCCGGGTTTGCCCCTCGATGGCGGGCAAATTTTGAAGTCTGCGATTTGGAAATTCACGGGGAATCGCTTTCAGGCGGTGCGTTGGGCGGCGAGGATTGGACAGTGTTTAGGCGGTTTGGCGATCGCCTGCGGAATTCTGTTAGATCTGCTGACGGAGGAGTTGTTTAGCGGTTTTTGGATGGCTTTATTAGGCTGGTTTTGCCTGCGAAATGCCCTGTTCTATTACCGAACTGCCAACATTCAAGAAACCCTACTCAATCTGACAGCTCAAACCGCGATGAATCGCAATGTGCGGACGATTGAGGCAGAAATGACGCTTTCAGAATTTGCTCAATTTTATCTCCAAGAAGCCGATCCAGCGCGGGATTATTTTGTCACCAAGGCGGGGCGCTATCGGGGCAGAATTTCTTTAGACGCTTGGCGCGAGGTTGAGCGCAGCCAGTGGGATTTGACGGCGGTGGAAAGTCTCGTACCCGAACCGCTAGCGGGCGGTACGATTCTAGAAAAATCCTCGCTTTTAGAGGCCATTAATGCTTTAGAGGGGCATTGCATCAATAATCTGGTGGTGTTAAATGCAATGGAGTCTCCAGTGGGTACGCTCAATCGTAGGGATATTCTGAAAGCCGTGGTTCAAGCGCTGAATCTGTCCGTTTCGGAGGGACAAATTCAACAGGTACACGAGCAAGGACAGTATCCACCGAATCTTCAGCTTCAAGCGATCGCGCGTTCTACACTTTAACGCGTTGGGGAAGTTTTCGCTTGGAGGACGAATTCTTAATTTTAATTGCCAACTTTTGTCAAAACTCTTTTGAGAATCATAGTTTGCTTTCATTTTCTGCAAATTTATATCAATAATGAAAAACATTGCCACAGCAGGGCAGCGATTCATAAGAATTACAAATCAGATAGATTTTTGGGAAAGCGTGGAAGTCGATACTTGCCAGTCAGCTAACCTCAATCACCTCTCCTCAAGAGGCTTTGCCAGTTTGCCCGCAATTGGCTGCAATCTTAATGCGAGTCTTAGCAACTAAGCTTTTGAAGCTCCCGCGTTGGCAATCCGTGCCAGTGAACCAGAGCGATCGCGTCAAAGCCTTGCCTTTGGCTCCTTTTAGAATCAGCGCTCAGTTTAAGATTGCAGGAAACAGCAGAAAGCAGACTGCATAAATTTTTTTATTTATTGCTAATCATTAGCAATTTTCCGGTATGATTTCTCGTTAGTTGATGAGTATTGCCTGAGACAGGTTTAGATGGAAATTAGTAACTTTTTCTTAGCAGGCGGTATTGTCGCCTGGCCGCTGCTTGTATTTTCCATAATTGCGATCGCGCTTGTGATCGAGCGACTTTACTTTTGGATTCGGGTCAACTCCCGCCAGCGCCCCATCGTGCGGGAAGTCCTCAAACGGTATCAGCACAACCCCGAAAGCGCGATCGCCCTCTTGCGCCAAAATCCAGAACTCCCCATTTCCCGCATTTTCCTAGAAGCCCTAGAACTCGATCGTCCTTCTCCGGACAAATTTCGCCTCGCCCTCGATAGCGCCGTCATGGCAGAAATCCCCACCTTAAGACGCTTCACCTCCGTTTTTGACACCATTATCAACGTTTCGCCCCTACTCGGACTGCTCGGCACCATCCTAGGTCTAATTACCGCCTTCTCCTCGTTGCGTTTAGGAGACGTGGGCGGTAGCAACACCACCGGCGTTACGGGCGGGATCAGCGAAGCCCTGATTTCCACCGTCATGGGTCTAGTCGTGGCGATCTTTACCGTAATTTTCTCCAATATGTTTCGCGGGTTTTATCGCCGTCAAGTCGCGCTCATCCAAGAATATACCGGTCAACTCGAACTGCTCTACAGCTATCACTACGAACGAGGCGAACAAACCTATGCGTCTACTCGATGAAGACTTAGATCGTCCTGGAGAAATTAACATCGTCCCCATGATCGATGTGATTTTCTCAATTTTGGCATTCTTTATCATTTCCAGCTTATATCTGACCCGATCGGAAGGACTGCCCGTCAACCTGCCACAAGCGGCATCTTCACAAACCCAGCGCAGCGCAGAAGTGACCGTCACCGTCGATCGCCAAGGTCAGATCGCCATTAATAACCAGCCGATTCAACTGAATCAACTCGAAGCCACCCTCCAACAATTCATTCAGCCCTCACAACCCACCCTCGTGATTTTGAACGCCGATGAAGCCGTTAGTCACGGCGTCGTGGTTTCCGTGATGGATCGCCTGCGCCAAATTGAGGGAGCCAGATTAGCGATCGCCACCAAGAGACCCCAAACCAATCCCTAAACTTTCACTTCCTTCGGGAGAGCGGACAACGAGCAAAACCCAAATAAAGGTGCGAGATGAGCATTTCTAGCTTCTGTATTGAACAGCGAGACAAAGAAGAGCGATCGCGCATGTACTGGATTGGCGGGGGTCTTGTGGCCTCAGCCCTGATTCATGCTGCGATCGCCTATAACCTACCCTTTCCTTGGAGTCAGCCACCCGAACGCGTTGAAGACCCCATCGAAATTATTGTGGTGGAAGAGCCAGAAGTGCCCATTCCTCCTCCAGAAGAACAACCCGAACCCCCACCCGAACCCGAAGCGGTGACACCACCGCCTCCAACCGACCTCCCTCAACCAACCGTTCAGGAGCCGCAACAGGTCGAACCCACAGTTCCCGAAACGGTCTTTGAGCCACCGGAACCCATTGCCCAAGCGCCCGAACCGCCTCCCCCGGAGCCGGAAGCCGCGCCCCCCGAACCGCCCCCTCAAGTCCGCCTTCCAGAACCGCCCCGAAGACCGCAAATCGTTCCTTCCGCCGCGCCCGTTCCCGACGAACCCGAACCCGCGCCGATCGTTCCGGAAACCCGGATCGACAATCAACCGCCTCCCCCTCCCCAGCAGCCCGTGGCCTCTGCGCCCCTTTCTCCACCTCAAGAAAGACTGCCCAGAGACTTGCTAACCCAGACAGCGCCTCCCGAAACGGATGAAAGCGAGCCTCCGGTACCCACAGCCCCCACCCAAGCAGCCCCTCCCCCATCAGCCCCCGTGCGTCAGCCAACTGGACCTCTACAAGGCTTGTCCCAGAGGACGCGCGATCTCAGAGAGCGCTTGGGCGGAACCCAGTCTGCCCCTAGCACTGCCGAGAGCGAGGGATCGCCCACCTCCCCAGGGTCTCCCGGTCGCGTGGCGAGCAATCAAGGGGCACCCCCGCGTCCGGCCCGTCCGGGTTCGCAACCGATTCAGCCCCCAGCGACAGGTCGGGGAAATTTAGGCTTGTCGCCAACCGCCCCATCGGGAAGTCCCAGTCGCGACAGCGGGCCAACTGCCCCAGGATCGCCCGGTCGAACCGCCGTGGCCCCAAATCGGGGAGCGCCTCCGCGTCCGGCCGCCCCTCCTCCAGACCAGGAAGTGGCGATTGGCTCGGTGTGCGATCCGGGTTCGATTCGGGCACGCTATCCGCGATCGCTTGAAGGACAAAATATTGAGGCGCGTCCGGTGGTGCGTTTCCGGGTCGATAGTGCTGGGAATGTGGTGGATGTCAGCCTCGAACAGGATACGCCCTATCCGGCAATTAACCAAGCTGCAATTGAAGCCGTGCAACGCGCCAGTTGCCGACCTCCCGCCGGTGGCGGAGCGCGTACGGTTAAGGTGGCGGTGAACTTCGCGGTGGAAGGCTCGGATTTTGCCCGCGAAGCCCAGCGTCGCCAGCAACAGGCTGAAAATGAGCGGCGCGAACGAGAACGTCAAGCCCAGGTGGAACAAGAACGCCGACAGCGCGAGCGAGATTTGGAAGCGCAACGCCAACGCGATGAAGAACAACGCCAGCGCGAAGTAGAGCAGCGCCAGCGCCAGGAGGAACAGCAACGGCTGGATGAAGAACAGCGCCAGCGCGAGGAAGAACAGCGGCGGCTGGATGAAGAGCAACGCCAGCGCGAAGAAGAACAGCGACGGCTGGATGAAGAACAACGCCAGCGCGAAGAAGAACAGCGACGGCTTGATGAAGAACAGCGCCAGCGCGAAGCGGCACCCGATCCTGGGGCCGATCTGCCAATGGAGTAGCGTAACGATTTTTCAAGATTTAGAGGATTTGGGGTTCAATCTTTAATCTCCTCGATAACTTAGGTTGTTATTTGTTGTGTTGAGGTTTTTGAAAACATGATGCGTGTGATTCGGCAATTCGGTGTTTCTGTTTTAGTGGCTGCGGGTTTGCAGCTTGTGGCTTTACCTGCACTTGCTAGCACGATTACCTTACCGGATGGCTCTCGTTGCGAAGGTGAAATGGCCAATGGCGCGTTGAACGGGTCAGGGGTTTGTACTTATGCCAATGGCGATCGCTATGAGGGGCAATTTAGTAATGGCGAAAAGTCCGGTCAAGGGACTTATGTGTTTGCCAGCGGCGATCGCTATGAGGGCGAGTTCCAAGCCGGACAGATTCAAGGGAAAGGGGTTTGGTCTTACGCGGATGGCGATCGCTATGAGGGCGAGTTCCAAGCCGGACAAGCCAACGGTCAAGGGGTTTATATTTCTGCGGATGGCGGCCGCTATGAAGGCGAGTTTAAGGACGGAAATCCCAACGGTCGAGGGGCATTTATCTATAAAAATGGCGATCGCTGTTCGGGGGTTGTGAGCAACGGTCAAATTAGCGGCCAAGGCGAATGCGTCTACACCAATGGCAACCGCTATGAAGGAGCCATTCAGAATAATCTCCCCCAAGGTCAAGGGGTGTTAGTGTTTGCTGGAGGCGGCCGCTACGAGGGTGAATTCCGCGAGGGACGCTTTGAAGGCACGGGAACCCGCGAATACAGCAATGGCAACCGCTATGTCGGGGAGTTTTTAGCCGGGAAACCCCACGGTCAAGGGGAGTTTACTATTGCCAATGAAGGCACGTATAAAGGCGCGTTCCAAGACGGTCAGTTTAATGGCAGAGGGGTCTTTACCTTTACCAATGGCAACCGCTACGAGGGCGAGTTTAGCAACGGTCAGTTTCAAGGTAGCGGCGCTTACGTGTTTGCCAATGGCGATCGCTGTGAGGGCCAGTTCAGCAGCGGCAATCTTAACGGTCGGGGCGCTTGTACCTATGCCAATGGCGATCGCTACGAGGGTGAATTTAGAAATGGCGATAAGGAAGGACGCGGCGCTTATGTCTATGCCGATGGGACTCGCGTCGAAGGTCGCTGGCAGGGGGGCGAATTGCAAAATTAATCGATAGAGTGCAAGGGGTACGCTCCCTAACGCCAGCCGATCCAATTTTAGATAAGCTAGAGACAGCAAATAAAGTAAGGGCGATCGCTTCTGATGAGTTGGCTTTGATCGGCTGCTACGATTTACTAGTCCTATCCTGTCTGGAGGCTGGTCTCAGTCGCAAACTCAGCAATCTTGTCAAGACAGCATGGGCCAATCGGGGTGTGAAGCGCGACAATAAAGTACCCAGTTACACAGCTCGCTCGTCTAAACTTTAGCAAGCCAATAATTTACCCTTTGCACTCTTTATCACGACTGTCTCATGGCTAAACAATCGTACCAAACTCATCTACTGATTATTGAAGACGATAGGGGGAGAAAAGAATTTCCGTTAGAAGAGTCAATTTACTGCATTGGCAGAGACCCGTCGTGCGAAATCCGACTCTACTCTCAGTTCGTTTCTCGCCGTCACGCCACTATTGAACGGCGACATCGCGATGATGGCAGTTTTTACTATCAAATTGTGGATGGCGATCGCGGTAAACCCAGTGCGAATGGTCTGATGATCAATGGTCGCAAACTCCCAACCCATATCCTTGAGGATAAAGATGAGATCGTCTTTGGCCCCCAAGTGAGTGCTATCTACTATGTCCTGAAGCGAGAAGCAGCGGCTAGCGGTCCTCTAGACGAGTTCGATATTACTTTAATTAGCCCCAACATGATTGACGATCTCGATTGATCCCCAATTTTCAGGAAGATTTCCTCATCCAAGCGCTGGCTTGGTTTTTTTTGGCGATCGCGCCAATGCACAAAGCTTGGATTTTTGCAACCCCTGTGGCGGTACTGATTCCTCAACTGCGATCGCGCCAAGCGGTTCGGTTTGCGCGACTCGATTCTTTGAGTTTTGTTAGTGAATATTGAGATACAAATCGGGACGTTACGAAAGGTAAAAAATCCCCGCCTTCCGTCGGCTAGACGGTCGATCCAACCTAGCAAGAGAATTTGAAGTTCAATCAACCTCCACGGGTCGCTGTTCGAGAATTTTGAGCGCCCCCGGACATCTTTAACACTCAGGAGAACAACACCTCTATGCGAATCGCTCAAGTTTCGCCATTGTGGGAGCGCGTTCCCCCTCCAGGTTATGGTGGCATTGAGTTAGTGGTCGCTCATTTAACGGATGAATTAGTCCGTCGCGGCCATGATGTCACCTTATTTGCCTCCGGAGATTCCATTACCCAAGCCAAACTAGCATCCGTTGCGCCAGTCGCCCTGCGCCTGAATCCAACCGTAAAAGAGCCACCCGTGTATGAAATGATGCAATTGGGGCAGGTTCTCGCTCAAGCCGGACAATTCGATATCATTCACTTCCACACGGGATTTTCAGCGCTGCCCTTTGCAGAAGCGATCAAAACGCCCGTAGTTCATACCCTCCACGGTACCTTTACCCCGGATAACCGCAAGTTATTCCAACAATATCGCCATCAGGCTTACATCAGTATCAGCCAAGCCCAACAAAAACTCGAACCGGATCTCAATTACGTCTGCACGGCTTATAACGGTATCGATCCGCAGGATTACCCCTTCCATCCCACCCCGCAAGATCCGCCCTATCTCGCCTTTTTAGGACGGATGTCGCCCGAAAAAGGCCCGCATCACGCGATCGCGATCGCCCAAGCCACGGGTTGGCCGCTAAAAATGGCGGGTAAAATTGATGCGGTGGATCGAGAATTCTTCGATCGAGAGATTGCCCCCCATCTCGATGGTCAGCAAATCCAGTATCTTGGCGAACTCTCCCACGCACAGAAAGTCTCGCTACTCGGCAATGCTCGCGCCACCCTGTTTCCCATTACCTGGAACGAACCGTTTGGTCTGGTGATGATTGAGTCCTTGTGTACGGGTACGCCGGTGATGGCGATGAATTTAGGCTCAGTTCCAGAAGTGATTGCTCAGGGCAAAACCGGCATGATTTGCCAAAGCGTTGCAGAGATGATCTCGGCGCTTCCCCAAGTCATTCAGCTCAATCGCCAAGATTGTCGCGAAGCCGTGTTAAGTCATTTTAGCGTTACTCAAATGGTCAATCGATACGAAACGGCCTATCAAACAATTGTGGATCGGTCCCTCTCGCGTAACGGCCATTTACCAGCTGCAACTGTTAAGTTTGTGTGAGCTTAAACCGCCATGAAAGACACATAAATTAACAGTTAAACCCGTTGATTGAACTCGATCTCGTCAATAGCGAACAGTTCATTCCCCAGGTTTGATTTACACTACATCCACAGTTCCTTGTTTTGCAACAGAGCGCGATTTTGCAGGCGAGGAACTGAAACCAAAGTTTTTAGGGAGGTTTTATGCAAACGAACGCTTGTCCGTGCTGTAGAGGAGCTTTATTGCGACACATCCGGCGTAGCGATCTCTACTGGTTCTGTTCCTCCTGCCGTCAAGAAATCCCCGATATTTTGATGGATCGCCCCTCGCTCCTTAACAACATTCAATCCAAAGTTCCGCGTCCAAAAACGGCCGCCTAAAGGCGTATTAGACGATTGGGTTATCGTCCTTGCAAATTGTTTTTTAACTCAATTTTTGGGGTTATTCAGAACGCTTAAAATCCCCTTTCGAGCCAAAGCGATCGCTCTCACGGTTTCTTATTCGTAACGACCAGAGCGATCGCTTTTGGGTAAGTGAGATTTATCGGAGTTGGGGGAGTCAAAAGCAACCGAAGGCTGCACATCCTCGGTACTGACTTCTAGTTGAATAATCCGGTAAGAATTAAAAATATCGCATCCCATAAAAGTAACGCCGCTTAAAACGGCAAGCATCCCTAAGCTAAAGAGATAAAGGGGAAGATTGCGGGTCATAATTCCGGCTAAAAATTCAATCCCAATGGCAAAACAGGCTAAGACGAAGAATGTAACCGCCGTAATCTGACAAAGGATGGCATTGCGAACAAACCAGGTTAACCGGACTAAAATCTGTAACTGGCGATCGATATTGAGCAAGCGCCGCTCGCGATCTTGCCCCGTGGGATAAGCAATTAATTGATAGAGAAGCTGGCGTTTTTCATCATTGAGCAGGCGCACCCGCGTGATGATCGCCACATAACGGGCGCTCAAACCCAGAAATAATAACGCGCAAGAAGAAATCATCACCGCCGGGGCAACAATGGCTTGAATGGCTTGGGTGGCGCTAAACGTTAGGCTATCCATTGGGAAGGACAAAAGAGGGGCGACAGTGGGCGAGGGTGGAGTGCAATTGCACCACATTGCCAATAACTGCGATCGCCGGAGCGCTAAACCCTTGGGCCTCGACTTGAGCGATCGCCGTTTCTAAGGTAGCAAACAGTTGTTCTTGTTCGGGACGGGTTCCCCAACGAATAAAGGCGATGGGGGTGTCTGGACTTAAGCCCGCCTGCAATAACTCAGCGATGATATGGGATAGATTGTGAATCCCCATATAAATCACAATGGTTTCAGCGCTATGGGCGATCGCCTGCCAGTTAACATTGGGGCGATACTTCCCGGCGGACTCATGCCCCGTCACAAATGTCACCGACGAGCTAAAGTTGCGATGGGTGAGCGGAATTCCCGCATAGGCTGGGGCAGCAATTCCCGATGTGACTCCCGGAACGACTTCCACCTGCACGCCTGCTGCGACTAAATCTTCCATCTCCTCGCCACCCCGACCAAAAACGAAGGGATCGCCCCCTTTGAGGCGCACAACGATGGCATGAGTTTGAGCTTTTTCAATCAACAGTTGAGTGGTTTCGGTTTGCAGCAGCGAGTGATGTCCCCGGCGCTTTCCGGCGTGAATTTTTTCGGCTTCTGGGTTGATGCAGTGCAAAATGGTTTCGCTCACCAGGGCATCATAGACGACGACATCGGCGCATTCTAACAGGGCTTTGCCTTTTAGGGTGAGCAAGCCCGGATCGCCTGGCCCGGCTCCCACAAGATATACTTTGCCAACAAACTGGGTTTTCGTCATGGCGATCGCCTCTCGATCAAATAGGTTGCGTTAGATCTAAAACCAACTGCGCTAGCTCGCAACTGTTCTCCAGTGGTTGAGCTAAATACAGTTGCACGCCCGGAAACTGTTGCTGAAGCTGTTCGACTTGCTGCGCGATCGCATCGGTGATGCCACCGGCAAACAAAAAGTAGGGTAAAATCCCGACCTGCTGATGTCCCAATTCGGCTAACTCCGCCACAGTTTGCGCCAGGGTGGGTTCTACCGACCAATAGGCGATCTCAGCCCCCAGTTGACTCGCAAGCTGCTCTACCCCCTGATGGCTGCCTGCCCGTCGGCTGCCATGTGCGAGTAGAATCCAAGCCTTTGCCTCAAATGCGGCCTGACGCGCCGCCAGCAGTTGATGCCAACCGGGATGGCTGCCTAAATACGGGCATAAAACAATCTTTAACGCGCCCCCTAAACTGGCTTCTGCCTGGGCAATTTCTGCGGGAATATCCTCCATGACGTGAACGCCCGGTAGCAAAAATAAGGGCACGATCTCTAACACCTGACATCCCGCCGTTAAAGCGCGATTCGCAAACAGGCGAATTTGCTCGTGAAGGGGCAGCGGGGCTAATTCTAGGGCGGCGGTTCCCACCTGGGGATACCAAACGCTCTTGGCTTGCATGGGTGAGTTGGAACCCGCTTGCAAATCGGGCACCCAACGCGTCGTTTCTTGACGCCCTAGACATTCTGAAAGTTCTTGGGCCAAACGGTCGGCCCCAGCTTGCGATCGCGGATCGCGGCTACCGTGGAAAATTAATAAATAAGCACTCGAAAAACTCAATCGCTCGCAATCCGCACTCTTTGTCAAACTTGGCGTGTAAATAATTGTATCGTCTGTTTTTGGGTTTTTTGTATAAGTTGTTGCAATTTTCTGAAGGTTTTCCGTCAACCTGGGGGATTGACAAACTTTCAATAACATGTATTGCTATTCTCTTGAAGCGTTACTCGCCTTGAGCCAACAGCGGGCAACAACCCCTTTAGGGATCGCTATAACTCAAAATCTAAACCTCAAAATCGATCGCCTTTTACGCTGCGATTCTCCACCTCAAATAGCAGCAAGCCAGACGATTAGCGAGACTCAAACCTAAGCTTCCGCTCGCTTGGTGTTGACCAAACAGCATTTACGAGATTCCACGGATAGAATCCGGTCTTTCAGATAAAATTAACCCTCCTGAAATTTTATCCTTATCCTTCAGTTTAGCGCAGAATTAATTTCACAAAAAATTCCTCTACTTCTGACCAACCTGTGGTATAAAAATGAAGGCTTTCTAGCGAGCAGCGCTTTAACGAATCGCTGCCTTTGCGAATATTGAAGGCTGCCAACCTGCTTGTTATCGCAAAGAGCAGGTCTATTTTTGATTCCCAAAAAATCGAGCAATTCATGACAGCAGTATACTCAAAAGAGGCTTTTGGTAAGAATACTACCTCAGAAATTTCAGACTTACGCCTCAAAGACATTTTGCAAAAAATGCCCCGCGAGATATTTATTAGAAATCCAAGAAAAGCCTGGACTTCAGTAATTCTCAGCATCTTAATGGTCGGTTTAGGCTACTTCGGAATTGCCATTTCTCCGTGGTATTTATTACCCCTATTTTGGGTGTTTACAGGAACCGCATTAACTGGCTTTTTCGTTCTCGGTCATGATTGCGGTCATCGCTCGTTTGCGAAACGGAAATGGGTAAATAATCTGGTCGGTCATATCCTCTTTTTACCCCTGCTTTATCCCTTCCATAGCTGGCGAATTCTTCATAACTATCACCACGCCCACACCAACAAGCTAGAGCATGACAATGCTTGGCAACCCCTAAAACCTGAAATCTATGGTAGCCTAGGCGGTTTCGGACAGTGGATCTATCGCCAAGTCCGGGGCTGGTTCTGGTGGGTAGGTTCCATCGGTCACTGGGCGCTGCTGCACTTTGACTGGCGTCAGTTTCAAGGCAAAGAGCGCCAACAGGTTAAAGTTTCAGTGCTTGTCGTTCTGGCGGGAGCAGCCATTGGTTTTCCGGCCTTATTCGCCACCGTCGGCGTTTGGGGCGTTATCAAGTTTTGGTTAATGCCGTGGTTGGGCTACCACTTCTGGATGAGTACCTTTACCATCGTTCACCACACAACCCTCGATGTCCCGTTTACTGCACCTGAAGAATGGCATGAAGCAACCGCACAATTAGCGGGAACCGTTCACTGCGATTACCCTCGTTGGGTTGAATTTCTTTGCCATGATATTAACGTTCATGTTCCGCATCATATTGCCTCTTGCATTCCTTCCTATAATCTGCGAGCTGCCCATCAAATTATCAAGGAAAATTGGGGTGATGCGGTTAAAGAACGCCGTTTCTCTTTGGCATTAATGAAAGAGATTGCCCAAGAGTGTCATCTGTACGATGAGAACTCCAACTACCAATCGTTCAAAACCTACCACGCTAAACAAAGTATCAAGCTTTGAGCAAAGCTAGGTTAAGAGGGTTGAGCTAAAAACTCAACTCTAGGAACAAGGGGGTCTTGGACGATACCAACGCCATGAAACCCCCAACGTTTCATTAAGGGAGAGAGTTGGCTGTTGGGGATAGACTCGACCGCAAACTTGTGAGCCACTTCTCCCGCATGAGCATTCACATAGCTGAGGGCTTCAAAGTCTTCTCGGAATAACAGCAGATAGCCGGAGTCAGAGGGCTGAAGGTGCGCGACTAAGTAGTTCCCATCGAGGCGAGAACGCAGCAGATAATAGATCATAGCGAGTACCTATACAGTTCTGGGGGTTGAGCAAAGCAGCAGAGCGTTTTCCCCCACTGCTTTGAGACTATTTGAGATCCGATAGCTTAATGCGCGGATCGACCGCCTTGAGCATTAAATCGGCTAGCAAATTGCCGATAATCAACATCAATGCACCCATCATCAAGCTCGCCATCACCAGGTAAAGGTCTTGAGCGGTTACAGCTTGGAGAATTAAGCGTCCGAGTCCGGGCCAGTTAAAGAAGTATTCCGCAATGAAAGCACCGCTGAGGAGACTGGCAAATTCAAACCCCAATAGGGTAATGAGGGGGTTAATAGCGTTGCGGAGGGCGTGAACGTAAATGACGCGGTTTTCCGGGAGTCCTTTAGCGCGGGCGGTGCGGATATAGTCTTGGCGGAGAACGTCAAGCAGTTGACCGCGCGTAATTCGCTGCAACCCCGCAAAGCTAGTAATGCTAAGGGCGAGGGTGGGTAAAATCATGTGCCACCCAATATCAATGACTTGTCCCAGGGGGGTTAAGTCGGCGTGGTCGATACTGGTCATGCCCCCAACGGGAAGGTAGGGGGAGAGATTTTGGGCGAGGAACAGGAGTAATAGGGCGGTGATGAAGCTGGGAAAGCCTTGTCCGGTGTAGCTGACGACGCTGAGAATTTGGTCAACTTTGCCGTGTTGGTGAATTGCCCCAAAAATGCCGAGGGGAATCGCGATCGCCCAAGTAATAATTAAAGAGGCGATCGCTAACAGCAAGGTATTGGGAATCCGCTCCCACAACAACGAGGCGACAGAACGCTGATAGGAAAAACTTTCGCCAAAATCCCCCGCCGTGACAATTCGCCACAGCCACCGCCCATATTGTTCGATTAACGGACGATCTAAGCCAAAACGCTGGCGTAACTCTTCGATCCGTTCCGGCGAAATTTGTGGGTTCTGGCGTAAAGCATCTAAATAATCGCCCGGAGCCAGTTGAATAATCAAAAAGCTCAACGCTGAGGCTAACAGCAGCGTCAGTAACGCTTGCATCAGACGCTTGAGGATATACCACAAGGTTTCGCCCGTCAGGGCAGAAGCAAACCGGGCTTGTAGGGCTTCCCAGCGGCGCTGGGAGGATGAGGATTTTGCAGCAGTCATGGGTCAGCAGTCCCTATTGTGCGATCTGTGGAGGAGCGGTGTTTCTAGATTAGCGAAAATCAATATTCAATGAGGCTGATAATGGGGACATCGGGTAAGCGATCGCGCCCTTTAAGTTCAGTTAGCTCAATCACAAAGGCAAAACCCGCTAACTCCCCTTGGCTTTGTTCAACTAATTGCACCGTAGCCGCCGCCGTTCCCCCCGTCGCAATCAAATCATCCACAATTAACACCCGACTGCCCGGTGCGATCGCATCTTGGTGCAATTGCAAGCGATCCGTTCCATACTCCAAGTCATACTCCACCGTATGCACCGCCGCTGGAAGCTTGCCCATTTTTCGCACGGGAATAAAACCGCACCCCATTTGACAAGCCAGCGCCGTCCCAAAAATAAATCCCCGCGACTCCATGCCGATAATATAGTCTGGGGCTAGATCTGTACTTTTTTCAGCAAGGCTATCGATGGTATAACGCAAACCTTCAGGATGGCGCAGTAAGGTAGTAATGTCCCGAAATAAAATACCGGGCTTAGGAAAATCAGGAATCTCGCGAATTAGAGCTTTAATATCCATGAGTTAGATCGAGATAGCAGTAGAAATTGAGACCGATACGGGGATTAAAACCCCATGCTCTCACAAGGCGATGCCAGTAAGGGCATCAAAATCGTACACTAGAATATTGCACGGTTTGGGATCGTAGCTCGCACTTTCACCAACGAGAGATGCGAATCGCCCAATGCCTGAATAGAATCTCTTGCCTTGGGGAAACCTAGAGTTTAGACAATGGTCTAGAGGTTTATCTGGTTGCCTAAACGAGCGAACCCTGCTGCTATTGCTATCCTGATTTCGATAGAATGCTGCTGAAAGTTCCACCTCTAGGATCTCGACTCGGCACTCTCAAGAACGTTTGAAGTAAGCGTAATGCAAACCAACAGTCCACCTGCTCAGACCCTTATCTTAGATAACCTCCCTAATCCGCCTCTGGCTGATGAGTTTTGTCCTCGTCGGACGCGGTGGCAAATAGACCTGATTTTGCTGGCAATCGAAGCCTTAGATTTGGGCGGTTCAGAGGCAATGCTCGCCATCACTCAGGATTTGGAACTCCAAAGTATTATTAAAAATCGAGTATCGCTTTGGCGCTTACGCAGTACCAATCCGTTTCGGAGGGCGCATACTCGTCGTCCCTTAAGTATCTTAGAAGCAAAAGCATTAGTGGCGATCGCCTGTCACCTGGCGCGGCGACAAACCGCTTCGATTCGGATGCTACTCATGGCCTATCAGCAGTTGAACGAGAAGCAACTGTCCTTAGATCATCATTTTCGCTTATCAGACTATTTAGAACGGTTCCGCGCTCACTTTCGCAGCCGGATGAACCTCAAACGGTCGGCCTTAGCGATCTATCGTTCAGACGATCAATTAAATGTGTTAGCGATTAAACTTTTGGGTCAGTTGCTCTTTTGTACCGGAACTTCGGGGATGCAGCGCTTTTGGATCAGTTTGTTTGATGGAGAGGTGGCATGAGCATTCGCCGTCAGTATAGTTTGCCGAATTGCACGTTAGTTTTAGAAGGTTGGAACGATTCGAGCGCGGGTCAACTAGAAGCTCGACCTTTAATGTCCATGTTAGCCGGGGTTGAGTGTCATCTTAACGGTCAAAAAACGCTGATTGGCGGACGCGACCTTTTAGACAGTTTAGTCAAAACCGTCAATCGCTACGCTCAGGAATTCCTCAGTGGCATTCATATTCCCAGCGATGTCAAAACACCAACTGCGGTGGAAATTACCCCCCTAGACTTGCAAACGCACCGCTTAAAGATTCAGCCAGGGGTCTTAGAAAACGGTCAGGGAAGCGAATCTTTGGAAGTTGATTTAAGTACGGTTCAGCTTTTCGATCTGGTCGAAGCGATCGATCAATTATTTGCCGATACTCAAACGCTGCCAGAGATGACCTTAAGTTTAGCGCCAGTTTCTCGGCGTTATGTGAAGGCGAACATCCCCTTAGCCGAACGCGCGACCCCAGCCGCGATTGGTGCGGGAGGTTTAGTGCTGGCGGCGGTGCTATTGTACTTTGTCCCCGTTCCCGAAGTGAACCGTCCCACAGAGCCGACTCGTCCCTCTGAGACAGCACCGGATGGAACGCCAACGGGTTCGCCTTCACCGCAAGCCAGTCCAACCAATCAATCATCGCTTCAGCCGCAAAATAATGCCGCAGCCAATCCTCCCTCGCGGGATGAGTTAGAACAAGCTTTAAGCCAAGCACCCGAAATTACCGATCCAACCCTGTTGGCGACCTTAAATCGACGCCTCTACGAACAGGTGAATTCGGCGTGGGAAAATCGCGCTCAAATCGATCGCGAGTTGATTTACCGAGTTAGTGTGGGTCAGGATGGCTCTATTTTGGGCTATAGACCGGCAAATCCAGCAGCCGAAGATTGGAATACCCAAGAAACGCCATTGTTTGATTTGCTCTATATTCCTACCGATAGCAGCGGTACGTTTGAGGAGGCGATCGCACCCTTTAAGGTCGTCTTTACCCCCAGAGGCGTTTTGCAGGTGAGTCCTTGGCGCGGTTTTGCGGCCTCGCCGGGGTTGGGCCCAGAAATTAGCGACCCAGTGTTGATTGAAACCCTCAATGACGAACTCTACGACCAAATTTTCCGCAATTGGAGTGTCGATCCAACCTTCACGCGATCGCTAGAATATCGAGTCGGCGTTAACGAACAAGGCGCGATCGCAGATTACGAACCCTTGAACCAACCCGCCTACGATTACCTCCCAGAAACCCCCCTCCCCAACCTGCGTCAGGCTGCGGTAGAAGACTCTGCTGCACCGCTACCCGAAGACCCCCTGGCTCAGTACAGAGTGGTGTTTACCCCCAATGGCGTGTTACAAGTCAGTCCTTGGCGCGGCTTTCCTTAGAAAAGAGTGCTGAGTGCTGAGTGCTGAGTGGGAAAGAGGGTGGGGGGATGGGGGGAATAGAGTGCTGAGTGTAAAGTGCTGAGTGCTGAGTAGGAAAGGAAGTGCTGAGTTTTCAGTGTGTGTCTAGAGCAATAGCTACTTCCCCCAACTCCTAACTCCTAACTCCCAACCCCCTTCTTCCCCCAACTCCTAACTCCTAACTCCCAACCCCCTTCTTTCCCCAACTCCCAACTCCCAATTCCCAACTCCCTTCTTTTCTCCCAACTCCCTTCTTTTCTCCTAACTCCCAACCCCCTTCTTCCCCCAACCCCCAACTCCCAACTCCCAATTCCCTTCTTTCCCCCATCCTCTTCTTCATTGCGGAATAGGTGGACGTGGCGGGGGTGTTGGCGGAGGTGGCGGAGGTGGCGGAGGTGGCGGAGGTGGTGGCGGTGGCGGTGGTGGTGGTGGCGCGGGAGGTTGTTCTTGAGTGGGAGACGGTCTTACAAGGTCGCGACGGTCTTGAAAGCGGCGGATGGGTTCGTCGCTATCGTGAGTAATACAGTCTCTTGGGGTTGCGCTTGTCCCTCGCAAGGTTGCTATACACAGTCCCTCAAATTCTCTTGAGGGTGGTGCTAAACGCAAACCTGCAAGCGCATTTAGCGTTTCGGTTCGGGCCTGGTTGAGAATTTCTCGCACGGCTGGAATTTCTACATCCAGCAGATTTTCCTGTCCGGGTCCTAAACCCACAGCCAACCCGCTGGTTTGATAGAAACGTTCTAGATCGAAGTTTTGAACAAGACTCATCGTACCGTCAATCACAGAAACCGTTTGACCGGCGCGGAGGGAAGTGACATTTTCGCTATTGGGGTTTGAGACGCGAACGCTGCTGTTCGTCAGTGCAAAAACTTGGGTGGTATTTGAGGCTTCTTCGTGAAAGATGAGAACGGCTGAAGCACTGTCTGGTGGGGAGATTGGGGGAAGTGGTACTAGCGGAGAATCTTGCTTGGCGATCGCACTCAACGCCACCGGATCGTCATTGGCAAAAATTTCAATTCGGCTTTGGGGGGTTTGGGTTTGCGTGACAACGCTTCCGGGTGAGGTGACGATCAACACTAAACCATTATTGAGTTCAAAAATCGTTTCAGCGCGGATCGTTCCATTGGCCAGTTGATAGCGCCGCAGTCCGGGGACGAAGCGGAAAACCGCGCTTGAACCAATACGCGCTAACGATCCTTCGTTAAATAGGAGTTCGACTCGCGAGCTAGATGCAGTACGAATGGCATCGCGAGGGACTAAAATATCGGAAATTCGAGCAGGTCTAGGCGTTTGATTGCTGGGAATTAGTTGGACGCGGTTGCGAAGTCGATAAACTTCAGCACGGGTTAGCACGTCTGCTGGTTGTGCTGAGGCTGCGATCGCTTGTAGCAGTCCCCAACTCATGCTCACTAGCACAGTCGATAGAGTTAACCAACGAGGCTGTTTCATCAGATAATTACGTTACTCGCGATCTAGGGAACTCGATATCAGTCTGGTTGAGAGTGCGGATCGATTGGAATTTACCGGAAATTGCCAATCCAACTGGCTTCTATACTATAGTGTTTGGCAATTCTTACGGGATTTAACGGGATGTCCGCATTTTTTCACAGTTCCCCTGTTTTATTATTCGCTAGCTTAGTCGGATGCTCAATGGTTTGGCTAGTTGGCGATCGCCCAATGTTGGCCGCTACCTGTGACTCTCCTGTGACTATCGCTTGGGAAGTGGTACCGCTACTGGCGTCTTCTGAGGATGCTCTACTGACAAAGCGCGATTTTGTGGGTATCTCTCATTCTGCGATTGATTTACACCCCACCTTCACCCTACAAGCGCAACAACCTTCACTAGATTTTCCCCTAGATGCACCGCTACAACCGATCGATCCTCTCGATATTGAAGCGGAGTTAGGGGACATTGAAATTTTACCGTCTCCTTTGGATCTAGTACCGCCTCAAGTTCCCACCTTAGAATTGCTGTTGCGTTCGTCTACGTTTAACAGTTCTAACGTGTTTGCGCGGGAAGATGCGAGGAGCGATTTAGTTTTTGTCAATAGTTTGTTACTTGTAGCAACTCCTCAGTTAGGCCCCCAGACGCGCTTAGTGGCGGGGATAGAAGGCGGGTTAGTCCGGTTTGCGAATGAGGGAGAGATGAATTACAATCTCGTGCGCTTTACCGCCGGGATACAGCAGCAGTTAGCGTCGCGGATGTATGGTCAACTCAGTTGGGTGCAGGATCGGGTGTATCAGGCCGATGATGGCGATCGCTTTTTACTCCAAGATACCGCACGCCTGTTAATTGGGCGACAAGACCCTTTAAGCGAACAGTGGCGCTTAGATTCGTTTTATGAGTTAAGTGCTAGTTTTGCGTCTCCTAGCAGCCGCAATCAGATTATGAACGCATTGGGGGTGCGTTTCCGCCGGGAGATTACTTCAGATTTGGAAGGAACGTTAGATTATCGTTTGAGTTTAGAAGATTACACAAAAACGAATCGCTTTGATATCAAGCATCAAGTTGGCGCTGCTCTTTATTACAATATCAGTCCGCGCTTCCTGATCGGCGGTTCTGTGTCCTATCTTTTCGGTTCCTCTTCTCGCGCTGCTGTCGATGTAAATAATTTTTCGATTGGGGTAAATTTAGGCGTAAATTTACCGTTGTTTTAACCCAGATGAGGCTGTTACCTTAGAGGAATCCTCAGTTAACTTTCCTCGCTCCTCAATTGTTGCAACTATGAGTTTAGCGGATATCCAAAATCAGATTTTCAATTTATCTCGCGAGATGACCTTAAGCTTAGATGCGCCTCAATCAGTTAAGCTGCAAGTTAAGCAAATTAACCTGATTATCAAGAAATTAAAAGCGCTGAAGAAAGAACTTAACTTAAGCATTACTCAAATTAATCAACAAGCGGCTCAATCAACTCCCGATAGCTTAGTCTCAGTTGGCTTAGATTTATTTGGAAAGCGTAAATTAGCCGGTCAAGTCAGAGCCAGTACCCGTAAGGCAATTCAAGCAGAAAAACTGAGCTTGCGTCAACCTTATATTGAGACAAAAGAGACGATAGACCGCATTATTTTAGAGGCGGAACAGTTAAAATTACAGGCACAAGAGTATTTATTGCATCACTCAGCTTGAACGGATAATAAGCGCGATCGCACTCAGAATTTCTTTCTAAAATTGATGATTTGAGTTAAAATACACTTGTGATTAAGTGCAGTGCGATCGCTAACCTTGTCAATTCCGTCAAGTCTTGTGCAACCCAACACAATCAAAAGTGTTTAAATTTCACTTTACCGCAGCTTTGATTCTCTTCTAGAGTCGATAAATTTGCGTTCAAGTATCCCTGTAACTGAGAACAGCTTTGCAAGACTAGATTAACTAAGTTCAGTTCTTGTAACTTCGTACCTGTCCCTTCGCTAGCCGAGAGTAAAACATTACCTTGGGGACTGAACAAAACTTGATGGACGCTAGCCGCATCCCCTATCAATGTTTTGAGTAAAATTCCAGAATTCCAAAGCTTGACCGTACCATCGGCGCTGCTAGAGGCGAGAATCTTTCCGGTGGGATGCCAGTCTAAACTAGTAATGCCATTACTATGTCCGGTTAGGGTATGTTTGAGTTCGCCGTTTAGCGTCCAGAGTTTAATCGTATTATCCCAACTGGCCGTTGCTAACAGATTAGCATGGGGACTAAAGGCGATCGCGCTGACTCCCAACCCATGCGCCTCCCAGGTTTGCACCTCAGAACCCTCGCTGCGCCAAATTCTCACCGTTTGGTCATAACTTCCCGACGCCAGTAAGTCTCCCGTCGCATTCCAGCTAAGACTGGTCACGCCATCGGTATGTCCGGTTAAGGTATTGAGTAGGCGACCTTCAGCAACAGACCATAACTTAACCGTCGCATCTTCGCTTCCAGACGCCAATTGCTGACCGTTAGGACTAAACTGAATCGTAGTTACCCGGTTTTGATGGCCTTGTAAGGTAAAAACGGGTTGACCGTTACTAACTTGCCAAATTTGAATAAGATTTTCACCACTGGCTGCAATATACTGGCGATCGCGACTAAATGCGAGGCTAGAGATTGGCGCTAACTCTGTAGCGGGAATTTGCAAGATTAATTGTTGGTCTTTTGTGGTGTAGATATGAATCTCACCTTCCCACCCCGCAGACGCAAAGAGTTGGCCATCTGAACTGAAAGCTATTTTATCAACCGCTTCCCCGGTTGTGAGGGGGTTTAGCGTCCACAACCTCACCGTTTTATCCGTACTCCCGGAAACAATAACCGCCGCGTCGGGATGCCAACTCACCCCTAACACCTCAGCCCCATGACCGTTTAAGATTTGTTTGAGACTCCCTTCCCTATCCCAAATTTGCAGGCGGTTCCCCCTAGCGACGGCGAGATATTCCCCAGTGTTATCCCAACTGAGACTATTAATAGGTTCGCTACCCGTTTCCCAAGCTTCCACCAACTCCCCATTACGGTTCCAGAGTTTCAGGTGGCTACCCCCAGCCGCGAGAACTTCACCATCGGGACTAAACCGGATACTCGTCACCCTATCATCATCAGCTTGCCAAGATTTAATCAACTGTCCTTGGTTATCCCACAGTTGAATTTTGCCATCTTCACCCGCTGAGGCGATAACTTGACCCTCTGGACTCACCGTGACATCGTTTACCCAACCCGAACTTGCGGGTAGCGTTTTGAGTAAGTCCCCCTCCAAACTCCAAAATTTCAGACTTCCATCGCGGGAGGCGGAAACGAGTTGCTGACTATTGGGATGAAAGATAGCACAAGTCACCCAATCAGAATGGGCGTTTAGGGTTTGGCGCAATGTACCATCAGAATGCCACAGTTGCACCCGTCCGCTAGCATCTCCTGTAACGAGGGTTTGGCTATCGGGACTAAAGGCGACGCTGAGGAAACGTGCATTTCCGGTTAGGGTTGCTAATTTTTCGCCATGACTTCCCCAAAGGATAACGGTATTATCATCGCTAGCCGAGGCGAACCGCTGTCCGTCGGGAGAGAAAGCCACGCTATTCACTTTTTGGCTATGAATTTGCAGGCGGTTGCGTTCTTGGGTGAGGCTGAGAGTTTGTTGGAGGGTACTGGCGGTTTTGAGTTGGGTATGAAGAAATTGGGGTTTCTGGGGGAGGCGTTGGAATAAAGTCGCCGCTTTGAGGCTAGTGGTTAAGGCTTCTAACTGCTGATGGGAGGCTAAAAGTGCTTCTGCTGAGGCGTTAAGTGCATCAATTTCTTGTAATTGTGCGGCTAATTTCTGTTGTTGTGCAAACCAGGCGAGGGTACTAGAGGCGATCGCCATTACACTAATAACAGCCACCGCTAACTGATTGCGTCGGAGTCTGCGGGTTGCTTCCCGCTGCTGTCGCTGTCTTTCGGCTAAACAAGCTTCAATAAAACGCTGTACCTCTTCGGGAAGTTCGTCAGCGTATTCAATATAAATCTCTTCCGCTTCTCCCAAGCGTACCCCTTGTAAGAGATATTCAGGTTTTTGAAAACCGTTTAGCCACAATTGCGCCGCTTGTTCGAGTTGGCGTTGTTTTAGCAAGCGGGTGCGATTTTCCTCTAACCACCAGCGTAAGCTAGACCAATGACGGATCAGAATTTCATGGGCAATTTCCACCGTTGGCTGTTCGATGGTAAAGTCTGGGGTAAAATTCTCGCCTTTAGCGCGTTGATTTTCCTTCGCGCCTTGAATCACAATCAGTTTAGCTGCAACTAAGGTAGAAAGGGTCTTTTCAATTAAGGTTGCGGGATATCGCGGAACCGCTAAATCTGATTTGAGGATGTGGCGGCGGGTTTCTTGGGTTCCTTCCCCAAATTGGACTAACGACAGGAATATCCACTGGGCGCAACGTTGCGCTGGGGGTTCTAAACTATCATAAACGGCTTGGGCCTTGCGTTCTAAGGCCCCTTGCAATCCGCCAATGGCGTTTAGGTAAGCATTGAGAGTCAGTTGCGCGTTTTGGCGATGTTCCCAAAGCTGTTCTAAGACAAATTCCAGTAAGGGTAAGTCTCCAGAGGCGTTATCGAGTTCGCGCAATAAAATATCAATCAGTTCCGGTTCCACCTCTAACCCCACTTGTTCGGCGGGGTTCACAATCGCTTCCCGGTAGGCTTCAGCGGAGAGTTGGGGAGGGACAAAAATACTGGATTTTTGAATCGCCTCGCTTAAGCCAGGGAGTTCTAAAGCGTGACTGAGGAAATCGGCTCGCAGGGTAATGACTACCTTAAGGCGATCGCGCGCATACTGCAAGGCCCCCAAAACCAACTCTAAAAACTGCTGTCGCTGCTGGCGACTACTCAGGGTAAACAGTTCCTCAAATTGGTCAACCACCAACACCAACACAGGTTCCGGACGACTTCGCAGGAAATAAACAAAGTTATCCACCCCCAAATGCAAAATCCCTTCCACCTGTTCAGCCGTTAACCCCCCCTCTTGAGAAAGCGCCGCCAAACCACCCGCCAAAGCCGATAAGGGATGTTCTCCTGGCTGCATTATGCCAACTTCCCATTGTTCGCTTCCCGGTAATAGCTTTCCCTGCTGGAGTTGCGCCACTAAACCCGCTTGAACCACCGAAGATTTACCGCTTCCCGATGCACCCACCACAGCTAAAAAGGCAGATTGGCGCAACTCATAAATCAACTGCTGGGTTAAACTTTCTCGACCATAAAAATAAGCTGCATCTTCAGTCGTAAAAGCTTGCAAACCCCGATAAGGACAAATCCCTAAATCAAAATTATCTAAAACCTTAGTTCCCCGCGAACTCAGGCGCGTGGGTAACACTTCAATAACCCCTCTTGCACCCGATAACCACACATATAATTCAATTTCTGTTCCGGCTAAAGCTTTTTGCAATTGAGAAATCCAAGCCGCCACAGGTAAGCCTGTCGGTTGGTTGGCTGTTTCTAACGTTTCGCGTAAAATCTCTGCAAAATAATCGGGATTTTCCCTAGGAGAACTCGCTGCAATTAAACATTGTCCCTGTTCAGTTCCCAGTTGCAAATCTTCCACCCAATCTTGTAAATAAGTAGATTCAGGACAATCTAAAATCAGAATCTGTTGGGGAACAGTAGCGTGGCGGAGTTGCTGTCTTAACCAAGAACGGCTGAGACGAATTTTCTCACCTAAAATTAACTCCGGTTCCTCTAACTTATCTTGATGGATTTTACCCCGTAAATAGAGTAAGGCTGTCGTCGTTTCCGGTTCTAAGGTTCTCGGTAAATCGGTGGAAGTCGATTCCGAAGTTTGCAAAAGCTGCTGAATGCTACCCTGTAACTCCAATCCCGACTTATGCTTATACCAATAGTCGAGTTCAAAGCTACCCGCCTGTCGTAAAAACTTACTCAAAGCTAAAGTCGTTTTACTTCCCGCAAAGCCTTCCACAATTAAAGCCTGTCTGGGATAGCGAGAAGTTGGCGTGGCTTTCCAATAGCCTAAAATTAGTTCGCCAACACCTTCCACAATTCGCTTAGGCGTTTGTAAGGAATATTCCGATTGCAGTTGGGTATCCCCCCGTCCGCGTTTTTGTTGATTAATTAACCGCAGTTGCTGATTAGTTTTATCAATATATTGCAGAGTTTGATGGTAAACATAGCGATATAAACTATCGGCTTCAATCACCCCTTGGGAATTCGCGGCTTCACCGCGCAATCCCCGCATTAAATAGTAAGTAAAAACGCCATGTCCCAGTTCAGGAAATTCCCAAGACTGCTGTCCCTGGTCGCAAGACAATAACGCATAAAAGCCTTTACTTTTTCGCGCTTGCTGTTCCAAAATTTCCACAAATTGGGGAATAACCGCCGATTCTCCTTTCTTGGAATCGCTATTTTTTACTTGTCTCAGGGTCATCCCGCCACTATGACAAGCATCCAGCCAAACCAGTTGTTGTTGCGCGCTAGATTCAGATAGCCAATAAAGGAGTTCTGCTAAAGGTAAGCCAGTTTCAATTAAGTTATCTCTCTGGGTATCGGATAAGCAAAGAACCGCTTGTTGGGTTTGAGGTTCTAATAAACCATGTCCAGAAAAATAAAAGAGAATCGTATCCTGGGGTTGAACTGAAGCGGAAACTGTTTTAAGGCTATCTCTAATTGCGGCTAAGGTGGGTTGATGTGGTGCAAAGTCGTGATAAACTTCAAGCGCTTTTTCGGGAAATTCAAGGTTAGAACCCATCAAAGCTTCTGCAAGTCCCTGACAGTCTAAAGCAGAATAGCGCAGGGTAGAAATTTGTGTATCTTGGTATTGATTGACGCCAACAAGTAACAACCACAGTTTCGCCTTTGTGGTGTCAAGTTTTCTAACCGTTCGGCTTGTACCAATACCAACTGGACACATCTTTCTCTAGTGCTGAGTGTAAAGTGCTGAGTGCTGAGTGGGGAAGAGGGTGGGGGGAAGAGAGTGCTGAGTGTAAAGTGCTGAGTGCTGAGTCAGTTCCGAGTTCCGAGTTCCGAGTTCCGAGTGGGGAAGTTAGTGTAAAGTTCCGAGTTCCGAAGAGGGTGGAGGGAAGTTAGTGCTGAGTCTGAGTGGGGAAGAGAGTGAGGAGGTGGGGGATAGTATAGTGCGCTGGTTCTGGGTTCCGAGTTGTGAGTGGAAAATTTAGTGCTGAGTTGATAGTTATCAAGTTTTTCCATCTCTTTTCCCCCTAACTCCCAACTCCTAACTCCTGTTTCCCTTCTTCCCCCCTAACTCCCAACTCCTAACTCCCAATTCCCTTCTTTCCCCCCCAACTCCCAACTCCTAACTCCCAATTCCCTTCTTCCTAGAGGGGAATCGTATAAACCCAATCCTGATACTGAGGGTCGCGGTTTTCGGTGATGGCGGTTAGTTTTTCGCGGAGTTTTTCGGTGATGGGTCTTTTGGTGGAAAAAGAGTAGTTTTCAATGCGTTTGACGGGGGTAATTTTGGCGGCGGTTCCGCAGAGGAAGACTTCATCGGCGATGAAAAGTTCCGATTTGTCTACAGACCTTTCAACGGTGGGAATTCCTAAGTCTCTGGCGAGGGTGAGAACGCTGTCGCGGGTGATGCCTTCTAGGATATCTTGTTCGTAGCCGGGGGTGATCAGTTGTCCGTTTCTGACGATGAAAATGTTCATCCCGGAGGCTTCGCAGACTTTTCCTTGGGAGTTCATGAGGATGGCTTCGTCAAAGCCTGATTCTACGGCTTCGGTTTTGGCGAGGGAGGAGGTGATGTAAGCGCCGCTGATTTTTCCTCTTAGGGGGAGGCTGCGGTCTTCTTGACGATACCAGGAACTAATGCGACAGTTAATGCCTTCTGGGGATAGATAATCGCCGAGTTCCAAACCGTAGACGAAGAAGTCTTTTTCAATGTTGTGGAGGCGGGGAGAAATGCCGAGGTCTGAGGTGTAAACTAGGGGACGGATGTAAAAGGATGAGGTGGGTTGATTTTTTTTGACGAAATCAACAATAATGCTTTGAATTTTATCGGCACTTAGGTCAAACAGAAGAAAACGGGCGCTGTTGCTGAGGCGCTGACAGTGGCGGTCTAGACGAAATAGTAGCGCCTGTTGGGGATTTTGAGGATCGGGAATCCCGCGCAGTCCGCCAAAGGCGGCGGTTCCGTAGTGGAGAGCGTGGGTGGCAATTGAAATATTAGCATCAGTAAAGGGTACAAACTGATTTCTAAAGTATGCAATTGGTAAAAAGTTATGCATAGGGAATATCAAGCCTAGCGCGATCGGATAATTAAGAAATATAGGCGGGCTTGGGTTGTTCGTCAAATGAGGTTAGGGGATGGCAATCCTCAAAATTCTTGACAAAATGTCTGTTATTTGGTAGGAAGATCGGAGCTATTGGAATCGAGGTTTGCAAGGAAAAGATTAGCCCGCTTCAGATATTCAAGGGGAAGCGGGCTAGAATCTAAAGCCGTTTCCGTTCTCCTAGGCGTCTTTAGGTTGGATGGGGAGAAATTATGCATCCTTTCGGTTGAAGAGATTGGCTAGAAGCTGTTCCTCGGTCGGATGTCGCTATGATAGTACCGGACTGGATGAAATTCAGGTTGTGATGCACCCTAGGGCAAGTTTGATTGATATATTCTCAACCTTCTTGCAATTTGATGCAGATCGGTTGAAGGGTTGGGTTAGCGATTCGCAGTTACGCCGCAGTATGCAGAAGTGTTTGGAGGGTTCTGATAAGCGGGAGACTTCGGCAAATCAGTTTTGGGTGCTGTATTGGTATAAGATTTGGGAGTCGCGCTTGGATAGGCTGGCGCGATCGCACTTAGTTGCCTATTTACAGGAAACGGGGTATTGGACGGCGCATAAGATTGTGTTGAGCTTTCACAGTTCCCAGTATGCGCTATCCGATTACTTTCAAATTGCGATCGCCCAAGTCGATAAAGTCCTCAAAGGCTACAATCCTCAACAGGGCGTGCGCCTCAATAACTACGCCAGCGCCATCTTTCACAGCGCCATTAAAGAAACCCTGCGCCAGCGTCATGAGGTGGATATCTGCACCCCCTGGGCGCTGCTGAGGAAACTGAGTCAAAAACGCCTAGAAGAAGCCCTCGCCGTGTCAGGACTGCCTGCGGAAACGATCGCGAGTTATATTTTAGCCTGGAGTTGCTTTAAGGCGATTTACGTCCCCACTCAAGCATCGGGAACGCGCCAACTCGATACGCCAGATGGGGAAACCTGGAAGGCGATCGCCACTTGCTATAACGAACATCGCCAAAATCTGCCCCCTTGTCAAGCCGCCGATCTCGAAAAGTGGCTGCTGGCTTGCGTCAAAGCCGCCCGCGCCTACCTCTACCCGGTACGCCATTCCCTTAATAGCACCAAACCCGAACAAGAAAGCGAGTGGGTGGATGAATTAGTCGCCTTTGAAGGCGAATCTTTACTCTCGCAACTCATCGCCCAACAAGAAGAACAAAGCCGCCTGCTACATCACAGTCAAATCAACCAAATTCTGACGGATGCAATGGCACAACTGGCTCCTGAATCTCAAGAATTATTGCAGCTTTACTACGCCCAAGGATTAACTCAACAACAACTGGCGCAAAAGCTGGAAATTAAGCAATATACCGTGTCTCGCCGCTTAACCAAAATTCGCTCAACCCTTTTAAGTACCCTAGCTCAATGGAGCGCGGAAAGCCTGCATATTTCTTTAACTTCCGAGGTATTGAAAAGCATGAGTGTTGTGCTGGATGAGTGGTTAAATACTCATTTCCAGCGTGAGGAGTGAAAGCAGTTTATCAACGTGGCTAGTGGTGGCTTGATTCACCCGCCATTAGCCACTTACTGCCCATTCCCGCTCTTTACAATCGGAAACTTGGATAGATGGTGCCTTTGGTGAGGAGTAGTGTTTAATGACGGCTGATTCCACTCCCTTTAATTCGGTTGAACCGACTCAGTTATTTTTTGAACTGTCAATAGAGGCGCAACAACAGGCTTGGCGAAACGTTCGGGCGTTTTCCACCCCCCAAGCGCGTTGGAATGCCTATTTGAATCAGCTTTGTCTGGATGCAGTTCTCACAGAGTTACCGGAAAACGGGTTAGCGGCTCAACTGGATCTAAAATTTTGGGAGGGAACAAACGGAACGGCGGTGCGCCTCAACCATCAACGCTTGCTTTTAGTTCCTAGCGAAGCCATTGACAATCGAGAATTGCGGGTTCCCCAAGAATGGGTTGATATTCCCAGTTGGCGGGCTGATTATTATTTAGCGGTTCAAGTTCATCCCGATGCAGGAATTCGGGTTTGGGGCTATACCACGCATCAACACCTGAAAACCCAAGGACAATATCACGATCGCGATCGCACCTACAGCTTAGACGATACCCAACTGATCGCCGATTTGTCCGTTTTTATGGTGGCGCGTCAACTTTGCCCCACAGAACCCACCCAAGCCGCCGTTTCACCGCTTCCCCAGCTTTCCCTCACCCAAGCCGAAAACCTCCTCGAACGTCTCGCTTCCCCAGAATTACTCGATCCGCGACTAGCCATTCCCTTTGAGTGGTGGGCGGCTTTAATTGCCCATGATGGCTGGCGTCAGCGCTTCACGCAACAGCGTCAAGGCTTACCCGAACAATGGAATCTTCGCCAATGGTTGCAACAGGGGGTGTCTCGCCTCGCCCAACAATGCGGTTGGGAGAGAGTGGAGTTTCAACCTGCCCTAGCAGGGGCGAGGGGTACTGAAGAAATGATGGCAGAGGCAATGGCCGTGCGATCGCTCTTGATTGCCGGACAACCCTACGAACTTCGCATTCTGTCTCAAAATCTCCAAAACCCTAATATCTGGCGCTTTGAGCTTCACCCAGGCAGCTTAGAGGGGAGAATTCCGGGGGGGTTCCGCCTGCGACTGCTGACTGAAGATTTACAGCCGTTTGAAAATAATGAAGATTTGGCGCTGACGGCGGCGGATTTATTGTTTGTGGATGTGGCGCTAGAGTCTGGGGAAGGTTTGGTTTGGGAAATTGAACCGTTTCCGGAGAACTACCAGCAGGAAATTCTACGCTTCTAGGCGAGTGAAATTCTTTCTCTTGATACAGGTTAGGCGCGATCGCTATTCGCTAGCCTATAGCAAAATAGCTGCTGGGCTAGCGAGGGAGCGAAAAACCGTTAGGAATGTCAATTGGAATCGAAATTATAGGCCTAGTTTTACTCGGTCTAATTTGTTGGGATATTACCATTACAACGCTGACGTTGGGTGGAGGGGGTCCAATTTCCGGGCGAGTGGCATCTTGGGTGTGGAAAGTCGCCCTTTATCTCCATCGTCGCCAATCCAATCATCGCTTGCTACAAATGACGGGTTGGTCGATTTTAGTGGCGACTCCCCTCGTGTGGTTTGGGATCGCATGGGTGGCGTGGAGTTTAATTTTTATTGCTTTTGAAGGATCGGTTGTCAATGCCACAACCCAAGTTGCTGCTGATATTTGGCAGCGGATCTACTTTGTAGGGTTTACCATTACCACATTGGGCTTAGGCGATTATCAGCCCCAGGGGAGGCTTTGGCAAATTGCGACGGCGATCGCGGCGGCTAATGGTTTTTTTATTGTTTCCCTCTCAATTACTTATCTCCTACCTATAGTTTCCGCCGCCGTCAAAAAACGGCAAATTTCGGTCTATATTTCGGCTTTGGGGGGAACGCCGGATGATATTTTGGTGCGCTGTTGGAATGGGCAGGATTTTGGACAATTTTCCCAACACTTAATTAACCTCACCTCCGAATTATCCGGCATTGGAGAAAGTTATTTAGCCTATCCCATTTTGTATTATTTTCACGCCATCCAGCGCAGCCGAGACTTTGTGCTGAGTTTTGTAGTGTTCGATGAAACCCTGACTTTATTGAAATATGGGATAAAACAAGATAGCCAAGTCGATCCGGCTTCTGTCGATCCGGCGCGTCGGGCGAATGCTGCTTTTTTAAGAACGTTAAAATCGGCTTATATTCAACCGAGTTCTGAGACTCCCCCGCTACTGTCTTTAGATTTGCTCAAACAGGCGGGAATTCCAACGGTTAGCGATCGCGAATTTGCCCAACGCACTCAAGGTCTAAAATTTCGCCGCCAATTGTTACTCGCAATGGTTGAGGAGGGGGGATGGACTTGGGATGCGGTTGCTTCTACGAAAACTACCAACCGGGCGATTCATTTAGATGATGAAACCCTGATCCAGGTGGATGAATAAATCCCCTAGCGAATCTCTTGATAGAATTTTTTGAGCAATTGGGGAGAAACGCCCAATCCCCAGAGGAAACCCACGCTTAAATAGACGAGATTGGCTTTAAGGGGTCCCCAATGGGCGACGCGGCGATCGCTACTTTGAACCACGCGGTTGACTTGACAAATGCGCCCCCGTTTCACCATTTTGAGGCAAAAATCGGCTTCTTCCATAATCGGTATTTGGGGATTAAAGCCGCCACCCGCCCAAAAGTCCTCAACCCGACAGAACATCGCCTGATCGCCAAATAACAGGCGCAACCCTCTCCAGAACAGGATCGGGTGAAATAGCAGGGGGGCGTAATAGGTTTTTAAAAAATTATGCAGGGAAATTCCCCAGCGGGTGGTTTGCGAACCCGTCATCAGCGAGATGAAGCCCCCGCAAGCAATCTCAGGATCGGCTAAGGTTTGCTCGATAATGGCGATCGCATCATCGGGAAGCAGCGTATCGGCGTGGAGAAAGCACAGAATGTCGCCTGTGGCGGCTTTGGCACCTTGGTTCATCTGGCGCGATCGCCCCGATGAAGTTACAATAACAGCCGTTGCTAAGGATTTGGCGATCGCGATCGTGTCATCTGTGCTACCCCCATCAACGACGATCGCCTCAAAAACGGGAGGATCGAGTAAACTAAGATGGCGCAAAGTCCTGCCCAAATAGTTCGCTTCATTTAAGGTGGGAATCACTACAGATACTTTTGCAACCATACCAACCCAATTAAAGTTTATCCATGACAAAAAACGACTTAGAATTTTATAACGTTCAAGCCGATCGCTGGTGGGATGCGAATGAAAAAATCTATGCGCTTTATCACCTCAATCGTCCCCGCTTTGAATTTTTCGATCGTTACATTGAAAATTGGCAAGGTTTAACCGCCCTAGATGTCGGTTGTGGCGGGGGGTTTTCTTGCGAATATATGGCAAAGCGAGGGGTAAAAGTATCGGGAATCGATTTATCTGAAAAATGCATTCAAGCCGCTCGCAATCACGCCAACCTCAATCAACTAGAGATTGATTATCGTCAAGGGGTTGCTGAAAAGATGCCCTATAACAATGATACATTTGATGCGGTCATCTGCGTCGATGTTCTAGAACATGTTGCCGATGTTTCTCAAGTCCTCGCCGAGATTCATCGCATTCTGAAACCCAACGGGATCTTCTTCTTTGATACCATCAACCGCAACTTCAAATCTAAAGTCGTCATGATTTGGATGTTAGAAAACATCTTGCGAGAAATTCAACCCGGCGTTCATGATTGGGAAAAATTTATCACTCCCGAAGAACTTACTCAAATGTTAGAAAGTCAGGGATTCAATCAAGTAGAAATCCAAGGTTTCGATATGTTTGGTTCTTGGGAAGTTTCTAACCCTGTTGCCTTCTTGAAAGAGAAGCTAGACATTTATCGAGAGTACCGAGAAACTCGAATCGTTCCCATTAAAATTAACAGCAACACTTCAGTAATGTATATCGGCAAAGCGGTTAAAAGCGGTGAATTACCTTGAGAGACTCGTAAGCTTCATTAATTTCTTTGGTTTTCTGCTCTGCTAACTGCTGCAACTCTAATCCTAGACCATGAACTCGATCGGGATGATACTCAGCAACCTTTTTGCGATAAGCAGCTTTAAGAATCTCTGGAGTTAATGATTGAGCAGAATTCAACCCTAATACTTGATAAAAGTTCTGCTCATTAACTTTCGGCTCTGGAATATAATCCTCTTCTTCAAAGGCTCCGCTATCCTCAAAGTCATCTGAGAATTGAGAAGCAAAGTTAGCGAATAACCCATCAGCTTGACTTCTACTGGAAGTGACAGCTAGTTTACGACCAGTTTGCACTTCATAAAGATAGTATTTACCGCTTTTTGTACTTTGTTCTAGAACAATGCCGTTAGATTGTCGAATCAGAGTCCGATGTTGAGGCGTACTGTGCTTTTGACCCGATCTTAAAAAAGCCTCTATATCTTCGGAATAGCGACTAACCAGTAACTTTTCCCCGGTTGAGCGACGGTATAGATAATGCTTTTTAGATTTGCTACTTTGCTCCCAGATTAAATCATTATCAACCCGAATAACGATACGGTGAGCAGGTGTAACGTGGTGAAAGGTTGCCATAGTATTGCTAAACCCACAGAAGGCAAGAGTCAAGATCGGCTTTACCGTCACTGATTCTAAAGTAACGGTAAAGCGATCGCTTCAGGGAAAATGCTGAAAGCTTACCTTAACCTTCTGTACGGCTTTTGCACAGACAGACTAGACTTGTTTAGCGTTAGGGGTCAATTAACGAAAGTCGTCAGCGCGGGTTTCGCGACGCGCATTATGATGGATGCGATCCCAAGCATCGCGACTAGCATAACGTGCTTCTGGCCAACGCAAACGGGCATCGGGATAGCGAGTTTCGTAATCGCGCTGCAATTCGGGTTCAAACTCATCATAGCTGCGACCCGTATTAGCATACTTAGCGTAGCCTTCAAACCCCGTGCGATAGGCGGGTTGATAGTCGTTATAGTCGTAGGCAGAGTTGTAATAACGCCGAGTCACGTAATTTTCGCGCCAGTAGGCATCTTCAACAGTCGGATCGACGGATTCCGCAATGCCTTTACCCATCAAACCACCCGCCACAGCGCCGCCTGCGGCACCGACAACCGCACCAACCGGGCCCGCAATGACGCCACCCAGCGCAGCACCAACGGCACCTAAGCCAGCAGCGCCTACACCCGTACCCACAGGATGGGAACCAGGTTCGCCGGAAATGGGATCGGGATTAGCATCCGGATGAGTTACTTTTCTATCGCGATCGTCTAAATCTCGATGTCTATCAGGATTCATAATCAAAAATTTCCTTATTACAGTTCTTCTATCTGATTTCACTGTACTGACATCCTGAATTTTTGCATTCTCTCCCAAGTGGGAATTTCAGCCGAAAAAACGCGTTCGCTCGTCTTTCTTGCGAGAGAAGCTAACACCGAGGATTAGGCGCGAATCCCGATTTGCATTTGCCAAAGACTGTTATAAATGCCTTGTTTTTCTATTAACTCTTCATGCCGTCCGGATTCGATGAGTTTGCCGTATTCCATAACATAGATACAGTCTGCATTGCGAATGGTAGACAGGCGATGAGCGATCGCAATCGTGGTGCGATTTTGGGTAATCCGTTCGAGCGATCGCGCAATTGCCGCTTCGGTTTCATTGTCTACAGCAGACGTTGCTTCATCTAAGATTAAAATCGGCGGATCTTTTAAAATCGCTCTGGCGATCGCCAACCGCTGTCGCTGTCCTCCCGATAACTTCTGTCCCCGTTCTCCCACAATCGTTTCATACCCTTGGGGGAGTTGCTGAATAAACTCATGTGCTTCAGCAATTTTAGCTGCATGAATAATTTCAGCTTCCGTGGCGTCAAAGGTTCCGTAAGCAATATTTTCCGCCACAGTCCCATGAAATAAAAACACATCTTGGCTGACTAAACCTATGCAGCGCCGCAAATCTTGCAAGTGCAATTGATTAATATCAATCCCATCTAGGGTAACTTGACCCGATTGCACTTCGTAGAAGCGTAAGATTAGCTTGACTAGGGTGCTTTTCCCCGAACCCGTAGAACCGACAATTCCAATGGTTTTTCCTTGGGGAATCCGCAACGAGAGATTCTCTACGATGTTTTTTCTTCCCTGGTAGGCAAATGTCACGTTCTGAAATTCCAGTTCGCCGCGCACTTGACTCACCGGGAGTCTTGTTTCTCCCGTTGGGATATTAATCGGCGTATCCAATAAATGCATCACGCGGTTCGTCGAAGCCATCGCGCGTTGATATTGGTCTAAAGTATCTCCTAAACGGGTTAAAGGCCACAGCAAGCGCTGAGTCAGGAAGACTAAAACGCTATAGGTACCGACGCTTAATCTACCTTCAACGGTTTCTATCCCGCCAAATAGGAGGATGCTGATAAAGCCAACTAAGATAATCATCCGGATCAGGGGAACGAAGGCCGCAGAATAGGCGATCGCTTTTCGGTTACTCTGGCGATAGGCCTGACTATCCTCCGCCACGCGCCGCAGTTCGTACTCCTCGGCGGTAAAGCTTTTGATTGTGGTAATTCCGCTTAAGTTATTAGAAAGGCGTCCATTGAGCAAACCCACCTTTTCCCGAATGGTGGCGTAGCGGGGGGCCAAAAATCGCTGAAAGACAATCGATCCCCAGATGATAAAAGGCATGGGGGCGATCGCGCTCCAAGCAACATTCGGCGCTAAGATAAAAAATGCCCCACCAATGACAATTACGGTAGTTAAAACTTGCAGAATTTCATTGGCACCAATATCGAGAAATCGCTCTAGCTGGTTAATATCATCGCTGAGAATGGACATTAACCCCCCCGTACTGCGTTCCTCAAAATAGCCGAGTTCTAGCTCTTGGAGGTGCTGATAGGCATCTAAGCGGAGGCGATGTTGAATCGACTGTGCTAAATTGCGCCACAATCTGGCATAGCCATACTCAAAACCCGATTCAAAAATCCAAATAATCGCCGAAAGACCCGAAAGAATCGCCAATTGGGTGTAAGTATCTTGAATGCCAAATTGTGCCAGCCAGGAGTTTTCTTGCTGAACCACAACATCAACAGCGGCTCCAATTAATGCCGGGGGAGCTAAGTCAAAAATCTTATTAAAAATAGAGGCAAGAATAGCTAGCCTAACTTGAACTCGATAGGGTTGACTGTATTCAATTAAGCGCTGAAGGGGATGGCGAGAACGAGACGGCTTAAAAAGATCAGACAATTGAAATCTCCGAAAGATGATGAGTTAAGAGGGTGAACTGGGACTTTGATTATAGGCGATCGCTCGCTCTTTCTGACATTGAGGAATGCGGACGATAAAAGTTGTCCCAACCCCAACCTCACTTTGAAAGGTAACGCGTCCTTGATGCAAGCTAACGCACTTTTTAACCACGGTTAAGCCTAAGCCAGTCCCGGCAATGTTGCCCACATTTTTGCCGCGATGAAAGGACTTAAAGATGAATAATTGATCCTCTGGAGGGATGCCAATTCCAGAATCCTTAATCTTAAATAAAATCTCATCTTTATGGATGGACAATTTCAAATAAATTGATTTTTTGGGTGCTGAATAATGAATGGCATTGATGAGCAAATTAGCTAGAATGTGCCGCAACAGCTTGGGATCGACTTCTGCTTGTAGAGAAAGAGCTTGATGCGTAAATATAATTTTTTGTCCCGGTAAAGCAACGACCTGCATTTGAGAGACCATTTCTTGGCAAAATTTTACTAAATCTAGCGCAACGGGGGTAAACTCTAAACGCTGTGCTTCAGCTTGACCAATTAAGAGCAAATCATCTAACAATTGAGTCATGTGATGAACAGACTCTTGAATTTGGCGCAGATGTTCGAGTTTTTCGGCTTCCGTCCATCGCTGGCTGTAATATTCTAACAATTCGGCAGAGGAAAAAATGGTGGTAAGTGGCGTGCGAAACTCATGGGACGTAGTGGTAATAATTCGCGTTCGCAGTTCGCTGAGTTCCTTTTCTTTCGCCATTGCATTAAAGGCTTCTTCTTCGACCTGTTTTTGTTTGCTAACATCTTGAGCAAGGGTGGCTAGGCGATAAACTTTTCCTTGAGCATTGTGAATGGGAAAGGTACGACTCCAAATCCAACGAGTTGAACCATCCGGTCGCAGAATGCGATATTCTTCGCTGGTACTTTTTCCTTTTTTATGTTGCTCAATAGCGGCGAGAACGATGGGCCGATCTTGAGGATGAATCGCCTCTATCCAAGATTGGGGAGATTCATATAAACTCTGACAACTGCGTCCCCAAATATCTTGGTAAGCTGGACTCACATAAATTAATTGCCGACCGTTGAGCGAGGTCATGCGGAAAACTTGGGGAATATTTTCGGCAAATTGACGAAACTGTTCTTCCGAGGCTCGGAGCGCTTCTTGCACTCGAAAATTTTCACTAACGGCTGCACCTGTAAACAAACTGGTGAGCGTTAATGCCATCATGAAAATTTGAAAATCGGTGAGTTCAGTTGGGTTTTGATTGATGAGATTCAGACCGATCGTTAAGCTGGTGGCGATCGCGATCGCGCCTGCGGTAGCGCCAGCGAAACCACGTTGCAGGCAAATCCAAATTAAGGGTAAAAAACAAAAATATAATAAGTGAATTTCTCCCACAAATTTTAGCCGAACAATGGCTAAAGGCAAAAAGAATAAAGTGGAGATTTGAAAGACTAAAACAGCGCCGGACTGCCAGGAAAAGCGGTTGAAATTTTTCCACTCAGCCGTCTGAAGGCTGCGTTTAATGACTTTGATCCAATGGACGGCATTAACTAGAAAAAAAGGTGCGATCGCCAACGTCCCGATCAACTCGCTTCGGAGCCAATTTAACCCTGAGCTAAAGGGGGCAAAATCTGGAATTGCGTCGGCTAGACTTAATAAAGTGGTTCCCGCGCTGGCGATCGCAGAGACTAGACCTAACACCACCAGCACAAACAAGCTAGTCCCCCGCAGATAGCCAATTTGTGAAAGAGGATGAAGAAAGCGACGAAGCAAATGAGCGGCTAACCCATAACCTCCGGCATAAATTCCAGATAAACTGAAAATCACCCAAGCGGGAAGCGGAAGCGGAACCAACCAAAAATCAGATAACCAGCGTCCTAACAGTACCAAAGGCAGGTAGTGCCAACCGTAGCGGATTAACAAGGCTAAACTTAACCCCATTGGGACATACCAAAGGGTTTGTCCAGTCAGGCTATCCCAAAATTGGGTTAAATAGCTCAAGACGAGAAACAGTACCAGATAAATCAAAACCAGATATGTCGGCGCTGATGGGTAAATAAATCGCTGCATTCGCCGCCGGATGAAAGTAAGTGAAGTTAAGTTAACGCGGAACTGGGGCGATAGCAAAGCGCTTTGTGAGGGGCTAGGTGCTGTAGCTTGCAGGCGGCAAAATGGTATTCAAAACCAGTCAGGTTAATCGTTTCAGCACTGAGTCCTGTCCGAATCAACCTTAAGTTCCTACATCACAGGTATTCCTTTTGAGGTAGGAAAGCGAGCTAAACGCGCAAAGACCAGTCTTCGCTATCTTAACTAATTCGATTATGCCGATTTATTGGGGGGTTTGCATGACAACATTGCCTCAATGGCAAATGAGCGCGATCGCGTTTCTGGCTTAACTTTTTGTCACAGTTCCTAGTTTTGGAGGAAATAGCGCATAAATTGATTCACCTGATGGGGATATTCTTGTTGTACCCAATGACCGCAGTTGGCAATGTACTGGAGTTGTAAATGGCTGACGTAGTTCTCTGTTCCTTCGGCGAGTTCTTTCCCTAAAGCCGGATCGTTTTCTCCCCAAATCATTAGAGTGGGGACAGAAAGCACGTCCCAGCTTTTAGTGCTGCTCAGAGCAGAGGGAAGATTGCGATAATAGTTGAGCATCGCGGTTAATGCTCCCCGTTGACCAACAGCATCTTTATAGGCTTCTAGATCTTGGGGGCTAAAGGCCTGTTGATTGACGGCTAAGGCTTTAAAGGCGCTGGCAATTAATTGATAGTCTAAAGATTGCAGCAGCCACTCTGGTGCAAAGGGGAGTTGGAAAAATAGCATATACGAGCTTTTCAGCCATTGTTGGGGAAGGCGCATTCCATCTTGAAATTTAGCCGGATGCGGGCAATTCATAATAATCAGGCGATCGAGAAGATGGGGATACAGATAGGCGAAGTGCCAAGCAATGACTCCCCCCCAGTCATGGGCGGCTAAACAGCATCGGGTTTCACCCAAGGCGGCGATCGCCCCAGCGATATCATTGACTAATTCTGAGATTCGGTAAGCTGAAAGATCCTGGGGTTTTTCGCTCAAATTATACCCCCGCAGGTCTAAGGCGACGACGCGATAGTCGTTGGCAAATTCGCTCAATTGATGTCGCCAGGAGTACCAAAATTCCGGAAATCCATGTAACAACAGCAACAAAGGCCCTTGACCTGCACTGACATAATGCAATCTGACGCCGTTTGTTTTCAGGAAGTTGGATGTCCAATCATCATGGAATAACATAGTTTTTAAACCTCTCGATGAGATAAACCGACGGCTTCCGAGATATGACTGAGATGATGCTCGTCAAGCTTTTGCAGCAAGCCTAATAAAATCCGCTTAATTGCCCAAGGCCCTTCGTAAATCCAGCCCGTGTAGATTTGCACCAAACTAGCACCTGCGGTTATCTTTTCCCATGCATCTTCTGGGGTAAATATACCGCCGACCCCAATGATGGGCAATTGACCCTGGGTTTGTTGCCAAATGAGGCGGATGACTTCGGTGGAGCGATCGCGCAGGGGTGCGCCGCTAATTCCTCCGGCTTCGTCAACGATGGGTTTCCCGGTTTGCGGCAAGATTTGAGCTTTCAACCCGTCGCGGCGAATGGTGGTGTTGGTAGCAATAATCCCGGAAAGCTGATAGGTTCCAGCCAATTGAATCACATCTGCGATCGCGTCGGTTTCTAAATCGGGCGCAATCTTGACAAACAGCGGTTTTTGTGTATTATTAACAGATTGGAGGGCATCCAGAATGCGTTCTAACTGGGCCGCATCTTGAAGCGATCGCAATCCCGGCGTATTGGGAGAAGAAACATTGACGACAAAATAATCGCCCCAGTTTTGCAAAGTCGAAAAACTCGCAACATAGTCTGACGCAGCAAGCTCTAGGGGTGTTACCTTAGATTTACCCAGATTCACGCCTAGGGGAATAGGACGCTCGCGCCCCGCATCCCCCCGACTGAACTGTAATGCCATTGCAGCAGCACCTTGATTATTAAATCCCATACGATTTAGGACTGCTCTATCGCTCACCAAGCGAAACAATCGGGGTTGGGGATTACCCGGCTGGGCGTGCTGCGTGACCGTTCCGAGTTCTGCAAAACCGAAACCCAAGCAATGCCAAATTCGGGCAGCAACACCATCCTTATCGAATCCTGCCGCTAAACCGACAGGATTAGGAAACGTTAACCCCCAAAGAGATTGTGTCAGGCGAGGATCGTACTCTGAGAACGATTGCAGTAGAGCCGATTGGATCGCTCGATCGGGAGCGCGATCGCAGTTGAGATCGAGCCAACTCAGAACCCGCATAACTTGATGATGTAACGCTTCTGGATCGGCTTTAAGTCCAGTAAAGAGCAAGGGACGGATCAGACTTTGATAGGGATCGAACATTCAGGCTTAAATTTGGGTTTTAGATTTGAATTCTCACATCTAAAAATCTAAACGCTAAACTCCGCACATGGGTCAGCAACAAAAACCAACCGACTCGGAAAAACAACTCGTTGCCTTGGGGCGAGTCCTGCAAACCTTGCGGGAAGAGGAAAACATTGATGTTTTAATTGAAACGACGATTCAGTACATTCGTTCGGAATTTGACTACCATCTGATCTGGATTGGATTGTACGATCGCGTCGAACACCGTCTGTTTGGCAAAGGGGGCATGATGCCAGCGGGCAACACCTCCGTTCTCAAACAGCGCTTTGTTCTCAGTCCCGGAGATCTCCTCGAACAAGTTGTCATCCAGCAGCGTCCGGTTGGCGTCCCCGACTTGCGCGAAGAACGGCGGGCGGGCGAATGGCGAAAAATCGCCCAAACCTTCAACATCCAGGGCACCATGATTTTCCCGATCCGCTACCGCGCCCTGTGTTTTGGCGTCGTCATCCTCGGATCGACCCTGTGGGGAACCTCGCCGCGTTCCGACGAAAAAGCCCGACTTTCAATGATTTTTGGGGAATTAGCAGGCACCTTAAACCAAATTGAGGTGAATTGGCACCGCCAACAAACCAAACGTCCGGAAGAACCTCTGTTTTCCCTGCTGACCAAAATGCGATCGCTTCCCAACCTCAGCCAGCGCCTAGCCGCGATCGTGGAGGAAACCCACAGCTTTATCAACCCCACTCGCACCAACATCTACTGGTTTGAACGAGAACGGCGATACTTTTGGCGGCGCGTTGGCAATCAAAATAAAATTCAAGGTCTGGGCGAATCCCATTCTTCGGCTTCTGGGATTACCGTCCAAGAAGTCAGTAGCTTTTATAAAGCCCTAGCCGCCGATCAACTGGTTGCCATCGGCGAGGCCCACAGTTCCCTCAAAGCCGATACCACCAGCCGCTTGATGCAGCAGATTAAAGCCCGCAGCCTGCTAGCAGCCCCCATTCTCTATCAAAACGAATTGCTCGGCTTTCTCGCCGTTGAAGGCAACGAAGCCCGAATTTGGGAAGAGTCGGAGAAAAATTACGTCCGCAGCGCCGCCCAACTGATTGCCTTGATCTCGCCCCTCGAAGAGATGGAAACCACCATCGAACGGATCAAGCAAGATCAGACCCTCACCTCGGAAATCAGTCGGGCGATTTATTCCGAACAAGATTGGAAAGATACCCTCAGCCGCTGTGCGAATCTTTTGTGCGATCGCTTCAACGTCGTCCGCTTTTTAGTCTTTTTGTATAATCCCGATCGGCATAACTTTGATATTGCTTGCCAAAACCAACCCGCCAACCGTCGCCCCCTAGCCGGCCCGTTACAGTTAGACGACGAGGACGAATGGCGACTGCTGGAAACGAGTCAAAGCGCGATCGCCATTGAAAACTGGGAAGAAGACATGCGCCTGATGGGTTGGCGGTCGGTCTTCCTAGAAGCAGGCGTGCGAAGTTTGCTAATTTGCAGCACTTCCCCCGGTCAGCCCCTAGAAGGCTTATTAATGGTTGCTCACGAAGTCCCGCGTACCTGGGATGCGGGCGAACAAGAATTGCTGCGCGTGGTTAGCCAACAAGTCGGGTTAATTCTGCATCAATGGCAACTTCACACCGCCAATAGCCGACAACAGAAAATTCACTCCTATATTCAATGGGGTTTAGCAGCCCTGCAACACATTGACCAAACCGAACAACTTGAACGATCGGCCATTCAACAAATTGCTCAGATTATCCAAGTTCCCCTCGCGATCTTGCTCACTTGGTCTCCCGACCATCCCATCGCCCAGATTGCAGCCTGTGAGGTGCATAACCCTCAATTTGCGATTACCCCAGAAGTTAAGATCGCTCTTAATGACCCCCTGATTCAAATGGCGATCGCCAGCGACAGCCTATTAGCCCTCAGTGCTGAGAGTTTAACCCCTCAAACCCGCACCTGGCTATCGGGTGCTAGCGTTGGGGAGGTATTAGTTATGGCCTTACATACCGCCCCCGAACACGAACCCACAGGTCTAGTCTTAGTCGCCGACTTTAAGGGGCGTCCGTGGGGAGAACGCAACCTCGATGCGATCGGCACCTTAATTGCCCAGCTTGCTTGGTCGCGGCGCACAGTTCAGCTAACCGGCTTTTTACACAATCAGCGAGAAAACTTAGAACGCCTCAATTGGTACAAGCAACGCCGCATTGAAGATAGCTATCGCGCCATTGGTGCAGAAGTTAGAAAACTCAATGATATGGGCATTCCCAAAGATGCCCTAACCGTAACGCGCTATCAACAAGGACTGCGGGCTGTGAGTACCACAATGGCATCGCTGACCCAAATGCTGAAAGACGAGCAATGGCGACTGCGGATGTATGCTGCCGCTATCCCCCTCGTCAGCCTGCTTAAACGCGCTCTAGAACGCGTGGATGGGTTAATTAAAGAACGCCAACTCTGGACGCAAGTACGCGGCGATACAGCAGCGATTCAGGTGATTGGCGACATTATCAAGGTGGAGCTAATTCTTTACGAGATTTTAGTGGCAGCCGGAGAGCGATCGCCCCAAGGCGGACGCATCGATATCTGGCCCCGCGTCTTAGATATTGCAGAAGTGACCGCAGAGATCCGCCGACTCAGCGCCCATAACGCCCTATTAAAGAAACAGAAGTCTCCTACAGGGCTGCTTGAATTATCGATTACTGACCTCGGACAAGTCAGCGGACAATTAATTAACGAATTGCAAAGCGGACGGTCCGGGGACTTACTCGCAAAGTCCAGTTTAGATCGTCCCCCAGGATTGCATCTGCTCATTTGCCAGTCCCTTATGCGTCACTTGGGCGGCGATTTCACCCTCTATCAACTCGAAGACGGAAGAGTTCTGAGTCGTTTGTTGCTACCGATTAAGTGAAGAGGATGGGGGGAAGAAGGGAGTTGGGAGTTGGGAGTTGGGAGTTGGGGGTTGGGGAAGAAGGGAGTTGGGACGGTGAAGCTTTTGTAAGAAGGATTGACAATTTTTAGTTTGGGCGATCGCGCTTTGGTAATGCTGATTTGGGTT
>NZ_MJGC01000024.1 GCF_001746915.1 Desertifilum tharense IPPAS B-1220 | reverse complement strand
TACACTCAGCACTCCTTTCCCCACTCAGCACTCAGCACTTTGCACTCAGCACTCCTTTCCCCACTCAGCACTCAGCACTTTGCACTCAGCACTCCTTTCCCCACTCAGCACTCAGCACTTTACACTCAGCACTCAAGAAAGCACTCGCTTGTTGAGTTGGCGCAGCCAGAAACCGCCTGCAACGGCGATAACGAGGGAAATCCAACCGGTGAGGGACTGGAGGAGGAGGAAGCCACCTGTGGCGAAGAGGGTGCCAAATAGGAGGAGAATGGCTGCGATCGCTCTTTGGATATCTAAGCCTAAGTTTTGCACGGGCATCAATCCGGTACGTTCCTGTTGGCGCTTCCACCCTGGGCCGCCGGGGCGGACTAAGGTATAGAAACGGTCTAAGGTTTCGTCGGACTCTGGGGGGGTTAGCAGCATCGCAGCAACCCAAATGACGGCGGTAATGGCGGAGGTGACGAGCAGGCGCAGACCAAAATCGGGGATGGTTAAAATGGGGACAATGCTAGTTGTTAGGCCGATGATAAAACCTGCCACCATTGAGGCTAACTCGGCTGCTGCATTGATCCGCCACCAGAACCAGCGGAGGATTAAGACTAAACCGGGCCCGGTACCGATGGCAATGACGAGGCGGAAGACGGTGGCGACATCGGTGGCATAGAAGGCTGCGATCGCGCCTAGAATGGTCACTAACACGGAAGCGAGTTGCCCAGCCCTGACTAACTGGGGTTGAGTGGCATCGGGGTTAATAAACCGCCTGTAGAGGTCATTGGTAAGGTAAGATGCCCCCCAGTTGATGGAAGTGGAGACGGTACTCATAAACGCGGCTAGCAGGGAAGCCACCACTAATCCCAACAGCACGGGCGGTAAGAAGTCTAGCATTAAGCGAGGATAGCCTAATTCTCGGTCTGCTAGATCCGGGTAAATGACGATGGCGACTAAAGCCACTAAAATCCAGGGCCAGGTGCGGATAATGTAGTGCAATAGGTTAAAAAACCAGGCTGCTTTCTCGGCTTCGGCTTCATCTTTGGCGGCGACGAGGCGTTGAATAAATTCGCCCCCGCCATCGCTGCGACGGAATGACCACCACTGGATAAAGATATAGCCTAAGAAGGTGCTTCCGGTAATCCCGGCGGTTTCTGGGTTCAGGGGGAAAAAGGTTAGGACATCCTGTTGCGTTGCGGCTTGGACTTCGCGCACGAGGTTATGAATGCCTCCCACATCGGCAACGGCGACAGCAGCGACAACAATAGCCCCAAATAAGGCGAGGAAAAATTGGAAAAAGTCGGTAATGACGACGCCCCACAACCCCGAAAAGCTGGAGTAGATTAGCACTAAGCCGCTAACACCCACTACACTCCACAGTTTGAGGTTATCGCCGGGAGTTATGCCCAAACTTTGCCATAGTTCTAAGGCATCGACTACTTTTACCATCGCTAGCATGGCGTAACCAATGCCGATACAGTTGATGGGGACGGCGAATAAGAAGGCTTTGACGCCGCGCAACCAAGCCGCCATTGAACCGCCGTAGCGAATTTCGGTGAGTTCGGCATCGGTGACGACGGTGGAACGCCGCCACATTCGGGCGAAGATATAAATCATCACGACATGGGCGATGCCAAAACTCCACCATTCCCAGTTGCCTGCAATGCCTCGGTTGGCGACGACTCCGGCGACATAGAGGGGGGTATCGATGGAAAAGGTGGTGGCGGCCATGCTGGTTCCGGAAAGCCACCAAGTCAGGGAACGCCCGGATACAAAGAAGTCTTCTAAGCTTTTAGAGGCTTTGCGCGATAGGAATAACCCAACTCCCATCGTCAAAACCAGGTATAGCAATACAATTACCCAGTCAATTGCTCTCATTCAACAGTCCGTTTGTGCTTGTGGATGCCGTGCCGTAGTGGATTATCAGAAGTCTGGGTTTAAAACCCCGTGCTTCTAGCACGGCTTTTTGTTAAACTGTAGTTGGTCACAGACCCACCCGGATTTAAGATACTCCGAAATAAACAACAAGGTTGAAAGTCCTGTCAGA
>NZ_MJGC01000023.1 GCF_001746915.1 Desertifilum tharense IPPAS B-1220 | reverse complement strand
TAGTTGGGAAAAAGGGCTGAAGAAGAAGGGAATTGGGAGTTGGGAGTTGGGGGTTGGGGAAGAAGGGAATTGGGAGTTGGGAGTTGGGAGTTAGGGGTTGGGGAAGAAGGGAATTGGGAATTGGGAGTTGGGAGTTGGGAGTTAGGGAAGAAGAGATAGAAAAACTTAGTGACTATTAACTCAGCACACCGCTACGCGGAAGAACCGCGCAACAGCACTTTACACTCAGCACTTAGAGAAGCACTCTTTTCCTACTCGGAACTTACTACTCGGAAGTCGGAACTCCCATCCCCCCACCCTCTTCCCTCGATCGCGCTAAATGCTTGACCAATCGTACCAGGGTGTTGATTAATGTCTAAATGACCGACCCACTGACCTTTGACCCATGATCAAATTATTGTGCTTGAGTAACGGACATGGAGAGGATGCGATCGCTATCCGCATTCTTCGCCAACTCCAACAACTGCCCGATCCTCCTGAATTAGCAGCTTTGCCCTTGGTGGGACAAGGAGACGCTTTTCGCAATTGTGATATTCCCATTATCGGCCCGGTGAAACCGATGCCTTCGGGTGGCTTTGTATATATGGATGGACGCCAGTTATGGCGCGATCTTAGAGGCGGTTTGCTGCAACTGACCTTAAGCCAAGTTCAAGCGGTGAAGGGGTATGTTAAACAAGGGGGCGTTGTTCTCGCGGTGGGGGATATCGTTCCGCTGTTGTTTGCTTGGTTGAGTGGGGCAAACTATGCGTTTGTAGGGACGGCTAAGTCTGAGTATTACCTGCGCGATGAAGGGGGGATGCTACCCCGTCGCCGTCAAGAAGGGTGGTCTGGATCGGTTTATTTGCCTTGGGAACGCTGGTTAATGTCGCGGCGGCGCTGTAAGGCGGTGTTTCCCAGAGATAGCCTGACGACGGAGTTTTTGCAACAGTGGTCAATTCCGGCGTTTGATGTGGGGAATCCGATGATGGACGATCTCGAACCGACTAGGGGAACGGCGCGTTTTTATGGGGCGGATCTAGAGGCGAAAGAACAAATGCGATCGCTTGATATTCTGCTACTCCCTGGATCGAGAGCGCCGGAGGCTTATGATAATTGGCAGCAAATCTTGATGGGCGTGAGTGCGATTATTCAGGAGTTGCCTCAATATAAGCTGAAAATTGACGATCCAACGCTGCTGTTTCTAGGCGCGATCGCACCAAGCTTAAATCTAGAAACGTTCGGTCAAATCCTAGAATCTCACGGCTGGCGTCCTCAAGCAGGTCTTGAGGGTTTACCGAGTTGGGCGGATACCGAGAAAACGATTGGGTTTACTCAACGCAATGCCCGTTTGCTGCTGACTCAAAGCGCTTATAACGATTGTTTGCACCAAGCTGAGTTTGCGATCGCAATGGCCGGAACTGCAACCGAACAATTTGTCGGTTTGGGCAAACCCGCGATCGTCATCCCCGGAAAAGGCCCCCAACTCACGCCAGCCTTTGCTGAAGCCCAATCTCGCTTACTCGGCCCCTCGGTTATTTTAGTGCAACAACCCTATCAAGTTGCCTCAGCAATTCAACAACTCTTACAAAATCCCGACCGACTGCAACTGATTTCTCAAAATGGCAAGCGCCGCATGGGGAAACCAGGCGCATCTCAACGTCTAGTTGCTTGTCTGCAAGACCGATTGCTTTGAAATTGGCAAAAAGTTTGCAATTCTACAATCACAGGTGTTATATTAAGAAACGCAGAAATGCACGGCGAGCGTAGCCAAGTGGTTAAGGCAGTGGATTGTGGTTCCACCATTCGTGGGTTCGAGTCCCATCGTTCGCCCTCTCTCTTTATTAAGTGCTGAGTGTAAAGTGCTGAGTGCTGAGTGGGAAGGAAGTGCTTCGTGATGAGTGCTGTTGCTTTAGCTTCCGCGTAGCGGTGTGCTGAGTGGGAAGAAAGTGCTGAGTCTGAATTTCCCCGACAAGAAAGTCATCTCCTCATCTTCTTCCCGCCAACCCCCAACTTCCAATTCCCAACTCCCCTCTTCCCCCCATCTCCCCACCTCCCCATCCCCCCATCCTCTTCTTCCCCAACCCCCAACTCCCAATTCCCAACTCCCTTCATTCCCCCCATCTCCCCACCTCCCCATC